>CAIYFF010000174.1 GCA_903925435.1 uncultured Planctomycetota bacterium
ACCGCTTGCCGCAGCAAGGGCGCGATGCGTTCTACTGCTTGCCGAACGTCGACATCGACGGGCGTTCCGAGGCGTTGCCTGCTGAACTCCAAAAGGCGGCGCGTAAGCCTCTGCCCTTGCGCGAGCGCAGAGTCTGCGACCTCCGCATAGGACAGGAATCCCGACGACGCCACGCCAGCCTGCGCCGCTTCGTCGCGCATCGCTTCGAGCGACCCGGAGAGCACGAGCAGCACGTTGTTGAAGTCGTGTGCAATGCCGCCCGCCATGCGGCCCATCGCCTCGAGTCGCTGCATCTGCACGATCTGTTGATCGCGCTCTTGCCGTTGGATGGACGCGCCAAACGCAAACGCAGCGATGCGCAGCGCATCGACTTCGACCTTCTCCCACGACTGTTGGCGCGCGCACGCGTCAAAGCCCATGAATCCCCAAAGCCGCGAGCCGACAAACACGGGTTGCGCGAGCAGCGACAGGATCTCTTGTGCTTCGAGCATCGGCCGCTCGCTCGCGGGGAACTGCGCGATGTCGCCGACGACCGGTTTGCCTTCGTGCAGCAGTTCGAGCCAGCGCGCGTAGCCGGCGTCGACCATGTCGACAGACTGCAGGTCTGGGTTGTCGATTTGCGGTTCCACCGACGGCGCGGCCCATTCGTAGCGCTGGGACACGACTTCTTTGCCCGCAGTGAAGCGCTTCAACTCAAACACGTAGACGCGGCTCACGCCGGTGGCCTCGCCGAGAATGCGCAGCGCCTCGTCGGCAAACTCTGCATGCGGACGCGAGCCCGCCATCAGTTCGGCGCAGCGGGCCACGGCGTCGAGGATCGCGTCGCGGCGGCGCAGCAGTTGCTCGGCAGTAAGCGGCGTGGTGGCGCCGCCGCTGGCGTTTCGGTCGCCGATGCTCATCGTCACAGGATAACCCTCAGCGCGCCGCTTCGACCACGACTGCGCCGCGGAGATCGCCGAGCGCGTAGCCCGTGGCCTGGTCCTGCGGATAGCGCTGCGAAAGCGCGTCGCGCGCGGCCTGCGGCATCGAGGCAGGGTCGCCGTGGCACGTTAGGCACATCTCGCCTGCGCGCAGCGGCATGTACATCGAGAACGCGGGCGCTGTTCCGTCGTCGTTGCGCATGCGGATCGGCGAGTCGTCTTGCTTGTCGCGCGCAGCGAACTGCGCCAGCGCCGTGCGGTCGCGCTCGGATGGCGCGTTGCCTGGATTGCGAATGCGCGTCCCGACGCGCCGCACCGTGTAGCCGTCGGTCGACACGCTTGCGGCAATGGCCGTCGCGCGCTGGCTGCATACCGCGATCGCATTCGCGGGACCGCCCTCTTGCATCGCCTGCATCAACTCGGTGCGCAGCGCGAGTTGGAATGCGTTGCCGCGCTGTTGGGCTGCGGTCGCAAACGCGGCGAGTTCCGCATCGTCGGACGAGCACGACCAAAGGCACAGGGTTGCGAGGGGGAGGAGCAGGATCGCACGCATGTGGCGCATCCTCGCGCATCGTTGCGTGACTGGCGAGTGAGCAGATGTTCGGGGCGCGGACCGAAGGTGGCGTATCCAGAGTCGGCAGACTGGATCGCGGCGATGCGAGCCCTCGCCCTCGCCC
Organism: uncultured Planctomycetota bacterium; assembly: GCA_903925435.1. GTDB lineage: Bacteria > Planctomycetota > UBA1135 > UBA1135 > UBA2386 > SXPK01. Next base: position 1,598 of record CAIYFF010000174.1, read on the forward strand.
TTCCCCGCCCCCTCCGCGTCCGTAGACTCCTCGCCCCGCCATGACCCAGAGCCTGCTCGTAGAATTGTTCGTCGAGGAACTGCCGCCGAAGGCCCTGAAGAAGCTCGGAGAGGCGTTCTGCTCCGTGCTCTTTGACAGCCTGAAGGCACAAGGGCTCTGCGCCGCCGACTCCATTGCTACGCCGTTCGCGTCGCCGCGCCGCCTCGCGGCGCACGTGACCAAGGTCGCTTCGCGCGGCTCCGACAAGGTGGTGCGGCAGAAGCTCGTGCCGGTTGCGATCGGTCTCGACGCGGACGGCAAGGCGACGGCGGTGTTGCAGAAGAAGCTCGCTGCGCTCGGCGCCGACGCGAGCGTGGTGCCGAGCCTCGTGCGCGCGGTCGACGGCAAGGCCGAGACGCTGTTCTTCGACCAGCAGGTCGCGGGCACGGAACTCGCGCCGGCGCTGCAGAAGGCGATCGACGAGACGCTGCAGAAGCTGCCGATCCCCAAGGTGATGACCTACCAGGATCAGGACGGCTGGACCGGCATCAAGTTCGTGCGGCCAGCGCACGGGCTCGTGGCGCTGCACGGCGGCGAGGTCGTGACCGTTCGCGCGCTTGGGCTCGTCTCGGGTCGCGCGACCATGGGCCATCGCTTCGAGAGCAAGACGCCGCGCATCGACATTCGCACGGCCGACTCCTACGCGCAGCAACTCGAACAGGACGGCGCCGTGATCGCGTCGTTTGCCGCGCGCAAGCAGGAGATCGCGCGCCAGCTGCAGGAGAAGGCGAAGGAACAGGGCCTCACTCCGATCGACGACGACGCGCTGCTCGAGGAAGTGACGTCGCTCGTCGAGCG
>CAIYFF010000175.1 GCA_903925435.1 uncultured Planctomycetota bacterium
GGGTTGGCGTGCATGTCGGCCGGCGTCACCCACAGCTGCTCTGCAGGTTCGCTCCGCAAGATCGGCAACAGGTCGAGCATGGGGATCTGCTGCTGCTTGCAGTGCTCCTCCACCAACTTGTGGAGCCCCTCGAACGGATAGAACCGACCGGGGCCAAGACCCTGCAAGAATGGCCATAACACCACGCCCAAGCGAGCTTTGTGCGCTTTGCACCAGTCCCCCATCGCGGCCAGCGCGCGCTGCGGCGCACCTTGCGACCACATGCCATCGAACGGCTTGTCCGGCCCGTAGACACCCATCGATTCCCCCGCTTCGCGCGGCAGCGAGAGCGTGCCCGTGACCCAGTCTGCTGTGGGGTCGAGGTCCAGCGCGCTCGGCGACGATGCGGCGTGGTAGTAGTCGAGCAGCAACCAACCCGTCCGCTTGGGTTGCGCGCCGAGCACGCAGAGTCCGTGGCTCGGGATGATGTCGTTGAGGTAGATCGAGACGAGCACCACGTCCGGCGCGAATGCGCCAAAGCGCGTGCGTAACCCCACCTCGTACTCGTCGACGGTCAGCGCTCCGCTTGCGCCGCAGTTGACGGTGCGCACGTTGCCATCCGTTGTGCGCAGCTCTGCCTCGAGCAAGCGCACCCAGGTCTGCTCGACTGGGATGCCCCAGCCAAACGTGAACGAGTCACCGATGCAGACGATGCGTCGCTCGTCGTTGCCCTTGTTGTCCGGGCGGATCTCAGGTCGCTCGCGCAGCGCGAACTCGTTGATCTTCACCTCCACGCAGCCCTGGTCGTCGAGCCACTCTGCGCCAAGTCGAGCGTGGTCTTCGTAGCACATGAAGAAGTGCGCTCCGGGCGCGAAGCGCGAGCGTGGGCGATTGGGCGGCGTCTGTTCCGCGGGCAGAGCTTCTGACAGCCCACGGCTCATCGCTTCTTGGTGTGCGCCGTCGACTTCGAAGCGAGTGCCCGCGGCGTCGCGGAAGTAGAGCTGTCCCAGCACGCGGGGCTCGCCGACCAGAAGGCGCAATGCGCCCTCTGCGAGCGCAACAGCGACCAGCAAGCTCATCGATGCGGCGCACAGGCGACGGGACCAAGGACTGCGGAGCATGCGCCGCATGATGCCGTGTCATGGCGCGGAACCGAGCGCGCGTTCACGATTCGGCGGACCGATCTCGACGGGCGAGGCTTGGCTTCGCCGGGTTGGTGCTAGTCTTCGCAGCAGGAAAATGCCCACCTACATCCTAGGCATCTCGGCTTATTACCACGATTCCGCTGCGTGTCTGTTGCGCGACGGCGAGATCGTGGCAGCGGTCCAGGAGGAGCGCTTCACGCGCAAGAAGCACGATGCGGATTTCCCGTCGCATGCAGTCGCATACTGCCTCGAACAGGCGGGCATCTCGCAGAAGGACCTCGATTTCGTCGCGTTCTACGACAAGCCGATCCTGAAGTTTCATCGACTGCTCGAGACCTATCTCGCATACGCGCCATACGGCATCCGCTCGTTCAAGCACGCATTGCCAGTGTGGGTCGGCAGCAAACTCCACATGCGACGCGAGCTCGAGCGCAAGCTCGGTTGCAAGCCGAAGAACCGTTTTGTCTTCCCCGAGCACCACGAGAGCCACGCTGCGAGCGCGTTCTTTCCTTCTCCGTTCGAGGAAGCGGCCATCGTCACGATGGATGGCGTCGGCGAATGGGCCACGACGTCGATCGGAGTCGGCGAAGGCAATCGCATGCGA
>CAIYFF010000176.1 GCA_903925435.1 uncultured Planctomycetota bacterium
CCACGTCTCGTCGGAGTCCAAGAGGATGCCTGCGGCTTGCCCGCCGTAGAGCACCATCACGCCGCGGCCCGCATCGTAGGTCATGCCAAACCACTGGCGCGCAGCTGGCGTGTTGGCGGTTGCGATCTGCGCCCACGTCGTGCCATCGAACTCCCACGTCTCGTTGAGCAGTTGTCCGTTGAAGCCCGTGCCGCCACGTCCGCCAAACATCACGATGCGATCGCGGACCGGATCATGAACCATCTGGAAGTGGCCGCGCGGCGGCGGCACGGTCGCCGGGTTGAGCTGCGTCCAATTGGTTCCGTCGAACGACCACATGTCGTTGCGGAAGCCCGGACTCGCCTGCGCGCCGCCGAACACGATCGTGTTGCCGCGGACCACGTCGAAGGTGGTGCCGCCGTAGTAGCGAGCAGGCGGCGAGGTGGGCGCTGCGATCTGTGTCCATTGCGCTGCGAGAGGTTCGCACAGCAGCAGCGCGAGCGAGCAGAACGTGAGCCGGGTGGGTGCAATCATGAGGATGCGGAGCGCGAGGTCGTTGTGGATCACAGGCCGATGCGGACGCGCAGAGCGTTCGACAGCACGCCGCCGAATGCGTTGTAGCCAGGGACCTCGAACGAGAATCCCTGTTGGAAGAAGGTCTGGCCCAAGAACCATGGGTCGCCTGGGATCGCGAGCAGCAACGTGCCTTGGCCGCTCTGTGCCGCGATCACGTCGATGCGGTCTGCAGCGACGAGCAGCGAGCAGTTGGGCATGCCCGAACTCGTGAGGTCGAGCGGCAATGGCACGCCCGACCAAGTCGTGCTCGAGAACCCGAGCGCAATCAGCGCGATCGGCGCCGTCGGCACGAGGTTCGTGAGAATGGGCGCATAGGTTTGTCCAAGGCGCGGTCCCGAGGCCGCGATCAGTTGCGGCGTTCCCACGGAGCCTTGGCAACCGAGGCCAAACGAGAAGATCTTGGCGCCATACGTCCACGTGTCGCCGAGTGTCGCAACCGGCCCGCCCGTGATCGCGTTGAGGCCGCCGTAGAGCAATGGCGTCGTGCGCAGCGCGTCGTAGGCCATCGATGCCATGCGGCGCGCGCCCGGCGACGAGGTCACCGCTTGCGACCACGACGATCCATCGAACTCCCACGTGTCGTCGAGGGCCGTGCCCGATGCGGTCACGCCGCCGTGCATCACGCACACGGCGCGCGATGCGTCGTAGCACATCGAGGCTTGGTAGCGCGCGGGCGGCGGCGTTCCGACGATGGGCGCTTGCGTCCACGCAGTGCCGTTCCACAACCACGTCGTGGAGTTCATCGCGCCGGTGATGGGCGTCACGCCGCCAAAGAGCACGCATGCGGACAGCGCTTGGCTGTAGCACATCGCGGGACCGTCGAGCGCGCCGGGGTTGGTCGCAGCAGGACGCTGGATCCAGTTCACGCCGTCGTATTCCCAAGTCTGGTTGCTCGCGCCGATCAGCAACGTGCTCGGCACGCCGCCATACGCAACCGTGCGACCGCGTGCGCTGTCGAACGCCATGCCGTGGCGACCGGTGCGGAACGGCGTGGTCGCGGTGACGCGTTGCGTCCACGTGGTGCCATTCCATTCCCAGGTGTCTTGGAACGAAGCGCCGCCGACGAGCGAGACGCTCGTGCCGCCGAACAACACGCACACGCTGCGGTTGCTGTCGTAGACCATCGCGGTGCCGCTGCGCGCAGCTGGCGAAAGCCCCGGGCTCATCAGTTGCCACTCGGAGCCGTCGAAGGTCCACGTGTCGGCGAACACGATGGGGGACGCGAGCGCGCCGCCGACCAGCGTCGTCACGCCGCGGCTTGCGTCGAATGCGATCGCAGCGCCCGAGCGCGGTGGTGGCGAGGTCGCAGGGGATTCGGCGATCCACTGCGCGGGGCAGGTGGCGGTGAGCGCGACCAGGCAGACGAATGGGATTGCGTGCATCGGGGGGGCGGCAAGCTTGCCGCATGGCTACTGGCGCTGGAATGGGCTCCGAAGCCGGATGCGCTGGCGCATTTCCGCTGCGCGGTAGGATCGTCGCCCCAAACGACCCGCCGATGGCCGATTCTCCCCGCACGATCCTGCACGCCGACATGGACGCGTTCTACGCGGCCATCGAGCAGCGCGACCGCCCGGAACTGCGCGGGAAGCCGGTGATCGTCGGTGGCAGCGGGCCGCGGCAAGTCGTCGCGACCGCGAGCTACGAAGCGCGCGCGTTCGGCGTGCGGTCGGCGATGCCGGGTGTGCGCGCGAAGCAGCTCTGCCCACACGGCGTGTTCGTGGCGCCGCGCATGGATGCCTACCTAGCCGTGAGCCGGCAGGTGCAGGACGTGTTCTCGCGCTACACCGATCGCGTCGAGCCGTTGTCGCTCGACGAGGCATTCTTGGATGCGACGGGATGCGAACCGTTGTTTGGCGATGGCGAAGCGATCGCGCGCGCGATCCGCCGCGACGTGCAGGAGGCAACGCAGTTGACCGTGTCCGTCGGCGTGGCCTCGTCGAAGTTCGTTGCCAAGGTCGCGAGTGACGTAAAAAAGCCAAACGGCCTCGTCGTGGTGAAGCTGGGCGAGGAGCGCGCGTTCTTGGCGCCGTTGCCGATCACGCGGCTCTGGGGCGTTGGCGAGAAGACGGCGATGCTGCTGCGCCAACATGGGCTATTGACCATCGGCGACGCGCAGCGCGTCGCGCGCGAAGACCTCGTGCGTTGGTTTGGCGACAACCTGGGCAACCATGTGCACGACCTTGCGCACGGACTCGATGCGCGCGAGGTCGAGCCCGAGCGCGAGGCGAAGTCGATCGGGCACGAAATGACGTTCGAGCGTGACCTGATCACGCATGCAGACGCGGACGCGACGCTGCTGCAACTGTGCGAGATGGTGGGGCGCAGGCTTCGCAAGGATGGTCGCTCTGCGCGTTGCGTGCGGCTCAAGCTCCGGCTCTTCGACTTCTCGACGACGGTGCGTCAACGCAGCGTGTCGCCGACGCAAGACGACCTCGTGCTGTATGCGGCAGCGAAGGAGCTTCTGCAGCAGAACTGGAACGGCCGCGCCGGCATTCGGTTGCTCGGCGTGACGGCGGCGCAATTGGCCGAAGGCTCGGCGGCGGTGCAGCAGAGCTTGTTCGAGCCAGCTCGCGACCAGAAGGGGTTGCGTGTGCTGCGCGCGCTCGATGCGATCCGCGATCGTCACGGCGAAGATGCGGTGCATCGCGGCATGGCAAAGCGCAGCACGACGCCGTGGGGGCCAGGGGTCGAGTGATGTTTGGTTCTTTGCATGTGTGAGGCCCTCGGCGCTTCCGCGTTGGACGGCAGCGCGCGTCGTCGCTCTGATGCTCGGCCCACTTCGCGCATGCTCACTTCGCCTTCGTTGGTTCGTCGACCTCTCGCGCCGCTCTACGCCGCATCGCTGTTGCTCGCTGCGTGCGCGAACGTGCCCACGTTGCCCATGGCGCAGGATCCGCAGGACGGCATGCAACCGCCTGGATTCACGTCGCGTCGCCGCGCAGGGGAAGGCCAGTGGGGCGATCGCATCCTGGTCGAAGGCCAATATCTGCCGGCCGCGTGGCTCGAGTTCGACGAGGACAACTCGTCGTCATCGTCCGTCGATGGCTCGGCGGACGGCGATGGCTACGGCGGTCGCTTCGCGATCGGCAACAAGGACCAGAGCATCGGCGCGATGTACCAAGGGCTCGACCTGTCGGGAGACACGGGCACGATCCGCATCGACTCGCTCTACGTCGACTTCGACGTGCGCGTGCCGTTGTCCGAGGGCGGCGGCAACTTCTCGCTGTTGATCGGCGCAGGTCTCGGCGGCGCGCGATTCGATCGCGACATCGGCGCGAGCGGCATCGACAACGAAGGCGCTGCGCAGTTGCGCGCGGTCCTCAACTACAACCCGAGCCGTGCGTTCTCGTTCGACGTCGGCTTCGGCGGCGTGGTCTACGGCCACCCGGGCGAGACCGAGGCCTATGGGTCCTACGTGCTCGTCGGCATGACGACCGCGTTCTGAGCGCGTGCCCGATCGCGCAGCGAAACAAAACACCACCATGCAAACCAAGTTCGTCCGTTCGTGCTCGCTCTCTCTCGCGCCGCTCGCGTTCGTCGCCTGCGCGACCTCAACCCCGCGCGCGCCGCATGCGGTCCCCGCAGCGCAGATCGAGTCCGCGTTGCCCGCGCCCGCTCCCGCTGCGGTCCTGGCCCAACCTGCCGCGCCGCGCGCGCAGCAGTCCGCTGCGCCCAAGGAAGCGATGCTGACCGCCGGCATCGGCGTCAGTGACTCGCCGGTTTCCACGTTGTTCAGCGCGTCCTACGACGTGCCGATCGACGAGCGCATCACGCTCGGCCCGTCGGTGCACTACGGCTACGACGACGATGTCGACTTGTTCGGCGCCGAGGCGAAGGGGCGCTACTTCTTGGCTCCGTTCACCGACACCGTGCAGGCCTTCGTGTCCGCGGGCGGCGGCGTTGGCATGGTCGACAAGCGCAATCGCAGCGAGGACTGGGGCTTGTTGTTCAGCGGTGGCGGCGGCCTGCGCGTCAAGACCTCGACGCACGGCATGCTCAGCAGCGAAGTCAACTTCTATTGGATGCCTGAAGACCTCGCCGGCGAACATCACTACTTCGGCTGGCAGATCGTGCAGTTCGTGATCGCGTTCTGATTGCTCAGAGACCCGGTCCGAGCAACAAGAAGCCCGTCGCCTCGCCGCCCTCGGCGAGGCCTACGCCGATGTAGAGCGGGCCGATCGGCGATTCGACCACGAGGAACGCGCTGCCGCCGTAGGTCTTGTCGTTGAGTCGGTCTGCGCGCTCTTGCCAACCGCTTGCGACTTCAACGGTCGCGCCTATGTGGAGCGGCACGAGCCCGCGATAGAGCGGCATGCGCGCGCCGATGCGCGCGAGCGCCAAGTGCTGCAGTCGCTGGGCTCCGACTGGCAGGCCGCTGATGCGCAAGAAGCCACCGAGCGTCGGGTAGTCGTAGAGCGGGCGATCGCCTTCGAGCATCGAGTCCCATTCGACGGCGGGGATCACCGTCACGTCGCCGATCGGCAACGCACTGTCCGCGCGCGCGGTGATGCTGCTCCACTCCGCGTCGGCCCCGAATCCCTCTGGCGAGTGTCGATACTCCGCCAGTGCATACGAGCCGTCGGTCGCGAGCCACTGCGCGTTCTTGGTGTCGAGCACGACACGCGCTCGCAAGTAGCCTTCGTCGAACGAATCTTCGGGCGGCGGCGTGCTCGCGAGCACGACGTCGCCCTTGCCGGCGAGGTGCACATAGCCCGCGCGCACTTCGCCGAGGCTGCCGAGCGACATGCCAAGATCCGCGCCGCCGCGGCTCGAAGTCACCGACTCCTCGGCGATGAGATCGCCGTTCACGTAGAAGTCGGCTTCTTGCTTCCGAATGAGGCCGTTCGGCGCGACGAAGAAGCGACCGCTCGCAGTCAGCGGTTGATACCACTCTGCGCCAAATCCCGTGCGTTGGCCGATCTCCGCGATCGTGCGAAGCTCCGCGCCGAGTTCGTCGAGGCCGCGGAACACGTTGAGGGCCGCGAGCTGGAAGTTGTTGCGGTCCGCGTCCGACTGCAGCGAGAGCCCGAACGTCATGAAGCTCGGTCCCCACTCCTTCTCTTCTGCCTTCACGAGCACTCTCTTCTGATCCGGCGCGTCGCCGTCGAGCACTTCGAACCGCACGCGCTGGAAGTCATCGAGCCCGTAGAGCCGTTCCATGCCCTTGCGCAATCGCGCCTCGTCGAGTGGCTCGCCGCTGCGGATGCCAAGGCGCGACTCCAGCAACTCCTGCGAGAGGCTCGAGTCATTCTGTAGTTCGACCTCTGCGATGGTGCGGGGCGCTTGTGGCTTGCGCCGTTGCGCTTGTCGATGGCGCGCATAGTCAGCCTCCGACAACGAGTAGGGCATGAGACGTTGCGCCGCCGCGCGCGCGGCTTCGTCGCCGATCCGAATCGCTTCGTGGCCGCGTTCGAAGTCCGAGGACGAGATGTCGCCGAGCTCGGGGCGGATCAAGATGTCCGTGTCGCGCATCGTCGCGAGGCTGCGGTCGACGTTCTGCTGCGTGAGGATCGCAACGACCTTGAGGCTCACGTCGAGCAGGTCTGCCGCGTGCTCCTTCGGGTCGACGGGCGTGCCGATGTCGATGACCACGAGCACGTCGGCTCCCATCGCGCGCGCGACGCCGATGGGGACGTTGTCGGCGAGCCCGCCGTCAAGCATCTCTCGGCCATCGATGCGCGCCGGCGCGAAGATGCCGGGCAACGACATGCTCGCGCGCATGGCGTCGGCGAGGTTGCCGCGGTCGAGGACGATGGACTCGCCGCTGCGCGCGTCGACAGCAGTGCAGCGAAACGGCACCGGCAGTTGGTCGAAGCTCGGGAGCGCGTGCGCGTCGAGCGTGAGCAAGCGCAACTCGGTCTCGAGGTTCTGTCCCTGCACGAGCCCCTTTGGCAATCGCAGCGAGAAGCCACGAATGCCGAACTTCGGTCCTGCGAGGTAGGTCTCGGCTTCCTCCTTGCGGCGGAACGGTCGTTCGCGGAACGCGGCGCCGTCGCGCAATAGGTCCGGCCAACCGAGTTCGAGGCCATCGCGCGTGACTTGTCGTTCGAGTTCGTCCGTGTCGAGCCCGTAGCAATAGAGCCCGCCGACCACTGCGCCCATGCTCGTGCCCGCGACGACGTCGACCGGGATGCGCATCTCTTCGAGCACGCGCAGCACGCCGACGTGCGCGATGCCGCGCGCGCCGCCGCCGCTCAACACGAGGCCGATGCGCGGTCGCTTCCGTTCTTCGCTCTGCGGTTGTTGTGCAGCGAGCGACGACGAGAGCATCGTCGCCAACATCAAAAGCGCGAGCCCGGCGAGGAGCGATGCGCGGAGTCGTGGGGGACACGATCTCGCGATCGGACAGATGCGGTGCATGATGGTTCGAGTCACGGTTCTTCGCGAAGCGACGGGGATCAGCGCTCTCGCAGCGAGGGGAAGAGCCGCGCGAAGTCCGGCTCATGGAACGCCGCGACTTCGATGCGCTCGCCGGTGTGCGGCGCAACGAGCGCGAGTTTCTCGCTGTGCAGCAGCGTGCGCGCAATGCCATGCGTCTTGTGCGCGTGCGCGTTGGCTTCGTGGTCGCCGTAGCGCGGGTCGCCGAGCAGTGGGTGTCCGATGGCGCGCAAGTGCGCGCGGATCTGGTGCGTGCGGCCGGTCTCGAGCTTCAAGCGCACCAGCGTGCAGGTCTTTCCGCGCGCGACGACGCGCACGTGCGTCACCGATGGCAAACCGTTCTCGTGGTCGACGATGACCTTGGGCCGATCACCGCGCGGCTCGTCCGTGATGCGCAGCGGCGCGTCGATCGTGCCTTCGTCGCGCTCGACGACGCCATGCGCGATGCCGAGATACTCGCGTTCGATCTCGCCGCGTTCCATCGCTTGCGAGATCGCGGACACCGCGGCTTCATCGCGGCCGCACAACAGCAACCCCGACGCAGGGCGATCGAGACGTTGGCACAGCCCTGCTTGTGGCAGAGCGCGCTGCAGACTGTCCGCGATCGGATCGTCGACGAGCGGGCCCGCATGCACGGCTTCGCCCGGCAGCTTGTAGAGAACGAGCACTCCGCCGCGGTCGCAGACCACCGCGCTGCCGATCGAGAGGGAGAGGTCGAGCATGCCCGGCCGAATCTGCACGAGGTCGTTGCCGCGCAGTCGCTGCGTGGCGATGGCGCGCACGCCACCGACCGCGACGCAACCGATCGCGCAAGCTGCGCGCGCCCGCTGGAGCGAAAGCCCCGTCACGAGGGACCTCAGGGCCGCGTCGAGCCGTTCGCCGTCAAGGGAGGAATCCAGGCGGAAGGCCGCGATGGCATCGGGAAGGGCGTCGTCGTGCTGCATGCGAGGGAGCGAGGGACCGAGAGTGGGGCGGCTGGCGCGCTTTCGCCGAGCGGGAATTGCCCGGCGGAAGAGGCTTGCGGCCCCCCGCGACAGTGGACGCGATCGTCGCTAGCGTTCTACGTCTCTCCGTTCCCCCTCGAAACCCAAGAGGCTTCGTTTCCATGAGATCCCTGCTCCTTGCATCTCTCGTAGCACTCGCGCCGGTTGCGGCCGCGCAGTCGTCGCTCACCACCACGCTGGTCGGCGGCCTCGTCCTCACGGCCACCGCGCCGTTTTCGAACACGATCTACGCAGACCTGACGGTCACGAACCCGACGGGCCTGATCCTCACGCAGATCAACATGCGCGCCCAAGACGGCGCCGCTGCGACCAACGCGTTTGACGTCTATCTGACCGCCGCCGGCGGCACGCACGTCAACAACCACGGCACTGCAGTGCCTTGGACTCTGAAGGGCACGTGCTCGGGCTTCGGCACGGCGAACCCGACGGTGCTCACGCTGGATCGCGGCATCTACATTGCGCCGGGCACGTATGGCCTCGCGCTGCACTGCAAGGGCTTCCGCACCGTCTACACCAACGGCACGACGCAAGCTCCGCCGCTGCCGCTCGTCTTCTCGAACGCCGACATGGCGCTCGACTGCACGACGTCGGTCATCCAGAACTCGACGTCCGCAGCGCCGTTTAGCGGTGGCCAGTCGGCCGTGCGCACGCCGAACCTGCAGCTCTTCTACCAAAACACGAGCGCGGTGAACTTCACGGCGACGACCCGCTCGGGCAACGGTCCGCTGACGGTCAACTTCACCGAAGGCTCGGTGTCGATGGACCCGGCGGGCTTCACGGTTTTCGCGTGGGACCTCGACGGCGACGGCGTTGATGACACGTTTGGCCCGACGGCGTCGCGCACCTACACGTGCGGTGACTACTCGGTCCGCCTCACGGCCTACGACGCGCTCGGCAACTACCCGATCACGCGCACCAACTACGTCACCGTCGACCTGCTCGGCGCGGTGTTCACGTGGTCGAAGGTCTCGGAGCCTGCGCTGTTCCAGTTCACGTCGACGGCTTCGACGTCGACGACGAGCTACGCGTGGGATCTCGATGGCGACACGGTCGTCGATTCGACGGTTGCGAACCCGACCTGGGCCTACGCCCCCGGCTGCGCTCCGGTCAACGTCTCGCTGACGGTTGCCAACTCTTGCCGTACGTTCACGCGCACGAGCCAGATCGCGCCGACGGATTCGATCGAGACGACGTTCGCGGCCAACAACGCGGGCGCCACGGGCTACGCGGTCAACTTCGACGCCAACGTCACGGCGTTGGACGGCATCGAGCTGTGCGGCCTGCACCTCAACATGAACACGTTGACGATCGGCACGCCGTTCACGCTCGACGTCTACACCCGTAGGGGCACCTACGTCGGCTTCGACACCAACCCCGCCGGTTGGACCCAGGTCTCGGGCGCCAGCGCGACCAACGCGATCGGCTCGCAGACGTACGTTCAGCTCAACTCGCCGATCTACCTGCCGCCCGGCATCACGGGCTTCACGGTCGTCGCGACCGGCTCCGCGCTCGCCTACACGAACGGCACGGGCACGAACCAGACGTTCTCGAACGCCGACGTCACGTTGTCGCTCGGTCAGGTCCGCACGACGCTGTTCAGCACGACCAGCACGCTGTTCACGCCGCGCGTCCTCAACGTCCGCCTCAACTACAAGGACGCGTCGCTCGGCATGGCCGGCTACTACACCTACGGCGCGGGCTGCGTCGGTTCGCTCGGCATCCCGGGCAACGTCGGTGTCGCTCGTCCGCGCGTCGGCCAGAACCTGGTCGTCGACTTCACCAACACGCCCGCCGGCGTGATCCCGTTCATCGGCTTCAGCAACACCCTGTTCCAGGGCTTCCCGCTGCCGATCGACGCTGGCCTCATCGGCGCGCCGGGTTGCAACATCCAGACGAGCGCGGACATCAACGGCGGCCTCGCGTTCGCCGTGGGTGGCGTGTCCAACTGGTCGATCGGCATCCCGCTCGATCCGGCCTTCGTCGGCGTGCACCTCTACATCCAGGGCTTCTCGTTCGACGTGATCAACGCGCTCGGCGGCTCCTTCTCGGATGCAGCGTCGGGCCTGATCGGCAACTGATCGGACCTGAGACCTGAAGGCGCGTCCTGAACGCGCCAGCGGCGAGGCCGCGCAATGGAGCGATCCATTGCGCGGCCTCGTCGTTTCTGCGGCGCCTTTTCTCGCGGCCTTCCTACTTCGGCACCAACCGCTCCGTCGCGGTGTCGATGTCCATCAGCTTCACCGCGAGCGATCCATCGCGAATGCGGCTCGCGATCGCAGGCCGCGCGAGCAGCTCGCGGATGCGGATCCCGCGCTCGTGCACGGCTTGCGATAGCGCGGGGTAGCGCGACCGCAGTTCGTCGCTGTTTGCGACGCGCTCGGCCGCGCAGTCCGTGTGTGTCGTGAGCACGATCACTTTGACGCCGTTGTCGACCGCGAGTTCGAGCATCTCCATCTCGCGTTCGGACAGCACGGAGCCCGCCGTGCGCACGACGTAGTAGTACTTGCGCGTGTCGCCAGTCAGTTCGTTGGTGTCGATGCGCGCGTCCATGCAGACGACCATCGCGACGAGCGGATGGCGCGGCGTGCGCGGGAACGTCGAACGAACCGATGCCGCCATGCGATTCTGCTGCAGCATCTCCTGCCACACGGACTCTGGCGTGATGTGGTGCTCGTCGTGCCCGTCGTGGAAGTCGTACTCGTCGTGATGGTCCTGCAGGCGATAGCCCGCGTTGATCATCGCGCCGCCGAGCACGAACTGCGCTTTGTGGCCAGGGTCGGTGAACGCGAGGAAGCACGGCAAGGCGACCAAGGTCGCGGCCGCGCACAGGACTTTGATGCCGAGTTGCATGGATGGCCTCTTGGGCACAATCGCACGGCCTAAGGCGCTCTTTCGGAACGGGCCGCAAGGCCCGTCGCAGCAGGGCAGAAGGAGGCATGCCATCCTCCGCGCGCCTGCGCATCCGTTGACAGGCCGTCGCGGCCATCCAAGATGCGCCTTCTATGCGCCGCTGGCACTGCCTCCTCACCGTCGCTGTGGCGGCCTGCTCGCCAGAGCGGGCATCGCCTGAACTGCTGATCTCGTCGTCGCCGCTGCCGCAACGCCAAGAGCATGCGGGCCCGCGCTTTTCGAAGGTCGCGGCCAAGGACAGCGGCATCGCGTTCCAAAACGAACTGCGCCGCGAGAACGTGATCGCCTACGTCTACAGCGGCGCGGGCCTCGCGGTCGGCGACTACGACGGCGACGGCTTGCCGGACCTGTATCTCGTCAGCCAGGACGGCCCGAATCGACTGTTCCGCCAGGTTGCGCCATTGCGCTTCGAGGACGTCACC
>CAIYFF010000177.1 GCA_903925435.1 uncultured Planctomycetota bacterium
CGAGTTGCTGCACTTCCACATCGGCAGCCAGATCACCGCGATCCGCGCGATCAAGGACGCGCTCAAGGAGTCGACTCGCATCTACACCGAGTTGCACGACCTCGGCGCGGGTCTCAAGTTCCTCGACGTAGGCGGCGGTCTCGCCGTCGACTACGACGGCTCGCAGACCAACTTCCACAGCTCCGCCAACTACTCGTTGCAGGAGTATGCGAACGACGTCGTGTTCGCGATCCAGCAGGCGTGCGACGAGAAGGGCATCGCGCATCCGGACATCATCAGCGAGTCGGGCCGCGCGCTGTCCGCGCACCACGCGATCCTCGTGTTCGATGTGCTGGGAGTCAGCCAGATGCGCGTCGACGTGCCGGAAGGCGCGGAGCGCGTCGAAGAAGGCACCATCGCCAACATGGTGCAGATCCTTCGCGACCTGTCGCAGAAGAACTTCCAAGAGAGCTACCACGACGCGCTGCAGCTGAAGGAAGAGGCCATCAGCCTCTTCAACCTCGGCTACCTCGACCTGAAGGGGCGCGCGATGGCAGAGAACCTGTTCTGGGTCATCTGCGACCGCATCAACGGCATCGTGCGCACGCTCGACTACGTGCCCGAAGAACTCGGCGGTCTCGAGCGCGCGCTCGCGGACACGTACTACTGCAACTTCTCGGTGTTCCAGTCCGCGCCCGACCACTGGGCGGTGAAGCAGTTGTTCCCGACGATGCCGATCCATCGGCTCAACGAGCGGCCGACGCGGCGCGCGATCCTCGCGGATCTCACCTGCGACAGCGACGGCAAGGTCGATCGCTTCATCGATCTGCGCGACGTGAAGAGCGTGCTCGAAGTGCATCCCGTGCAGCAGGGCAAGCCCTACTACATCGCGATGTTCTTGCTCGGCGCCTACCAGGAGATCCTCGGCGATCTGCACAACCTGTTCGGCGACACGAACGCGGTGCACTTGTCGATGGATCAGGACCACGGCTACCGCGTCGAGCGCGTGATCGAAGGCGACACGGTCTCCGAAGTGCTGACCTACGTGCAGTACGAGAAGCAGGACCTGATCCGTCGCATCCGCAGCCGGCTCGAGATCGCAGTTCGCGCCGGGCGCATCAACGTCAAGGAGTCAGGGCTCCTGATGAAGCGATACGAGGAGGGCCTTTCGGGCTACACCTACCTCACCGACGAGTCCGAGGACGGCGTCGAACTGTCGCCCGCCCCGCAGGTGCAGGAGCCGCAAGCTGCCGCTGAGCCGAGTCCGTCGACTCCTGCAGTCTGATCGCGCTTCTTCGCTTCGCAGAACATCCGTCCTGAGCCGCAGCTGATGAACGCCGCCGTCTTCGTCGATTTCGAGAACCTCTTCGCCTCGCTCAAGAACCGCAGCGAGTTCACTGGCCAGCGCACGCGCGATGTCGCGCTCACGATGCTGGAGAACCTCAAGTCGCGGCTGCGCGGCGAAGGGCTGCAGATGGTGCTCGGGCGCTCCTACGCGACGTTCGACACCTATCCGGGCATGGAGGTCGCGCATGACCTCGCCTTGATGGGCTTCGACCCGCAGTACGTGCTCGTGGCGCCGAACGGGAAGAGCTCCTCCGACGTGCAGCTCGCCGTCGACGTCTGCCGCGTGCTGTTCCGTCGCGCAGACATCGAGACCGTCGTCATCGTCGCCGGCGATCGCGATTTCATTCCGATCGCGCGCCAAGTGCTGGAGGAGAACCGCGGCCTCCGCATGGTCGCGATCCCCGATGCGACGAGCGGCGACCTGAGGTTGCGCGTCGGCGCAGAGCGCTTCCTCAGCGCGCTGGACCTGCTGCCGCATAGCGAGCCCGCGGCTGCTTCCGCGTCGGCTTCGCAGTCTCCGCAGTCCGCGCCTTCCGCATCGCCCGAAGCTGTGGCGCCGATTCGCGAGCAGGAGCCCGAGCGCAGTGAGCCTTCGAGCGCCGACTCCCCGCGGCAGAACGGCGATCGTCAACGGGCCGGCCGCGCGGCGATCGTGCGGCACATCCCGGTCACGTGGCACAACACCGGCCACACTGCGCCGCATGCGACCGAGGAGCAGCTCAACGCGTGTCTCGACTTGATCGTCAAGTCGCAGATGCGCCACGGCTCGCGCGAGGTGTGGCTGTCGCCGTTCTTGAAGGGCGCGATGAGCCAGCACTTCAGCAGCCTCGTGCACCCCGAACGTCGCGCGCTGGTCAATGAGCTGCGCGCACGCGGAGTGATCCGAGTGGAGGAACGCGAGAACCAGTTCGCGGATCACCCCTACTCGGTCATCGTGCTCGTCGAGGACCACCCTTGGGTCCAGGCGGTCGCCGAGAAGCTGCGGCGCAGCTGAGGATCACTCCTCGACGGGCGTCGGCGGCAGTTGCTTGCGCGGGCCAACCGTCTTCTTCGCCGGCTTCTGCTCTTCTTCCTGCGCTGCTGCCGCGGTCCGTTCGGACAGCGTGCGGTAGATCGCGTGCATCATCGACGACTGGCGTTGCACCCAGTCCTTGATCTCCGAGGCGAGCTTCTCCTTGGTCGCGGCGCGAATGCGCGGAGTCGCCGCCTTCTGCAGCGCGCGCAACGCGGAATCTTCGTCGGTCACTTCCTTGTCGGTGGCCTGTGCGATGCCGCAGAGCACGTGCGCCGTGGACGCAAGGTCGCGGTTGGCGAGCAGCTTGGGATGGAAGAGGCCGGACTCCAACAGCCGCCGCAGGTCGAGATGGGGCCGCGCGAGCGTCGCACGGATCGCCTGCTTCTCGGTCGGCAGCGACTCGAGCAGCAACCGGATGCTCTCCAGCGAGTCGGCGTCCCACAGGATCATCATGCCGCCCGAGTTGAGATGCTTGCCGAGCGTCTGTGCGAACTGCGGGCGAGGGTCGTCCTTGTCCGCGTGCGCGAACGAGGCATGCGTCACCTTGCCGCCTTCGGTCACCGTCTCGCATGCCCATGCATAAGGGACGGGTTGCCACGGCTTCTGGTTTTGGAAGCGAGGCAGAGCTTCGGTTGCTGTTGCGATCGACAAGAAGTGCAACGGGAACTCGACCTGCTGCAGTTCCTCTTTGACGAACGGCTCCTTCAGCAGCGAGCCTTCAGCAGCAGCTTGCAGCGTGCGCCGTTGGCGGAACGTCAGCGACGCACGCGCTTGGTCGAGTTGCGAGAAGTCGGCGATGCCTTCTTCGTGCAGTTCGCGCTCGAGGTCGCGCGTGAGGTCGGGCAGGAGCCGCAGCGGGAACTCCGCCTCTTGCTTGCTGCATCGTGCAAGGTGCGGGCACGGGAACGGCGCCGCGCAGAACGTGCCGGTCGGCAGGTCGAGCACGCTGTCGTCCGTGACTTGGCGCATGAACGACTGCAGTTGCTCGTCGACGCGCGGCAGGATGCGGCGGACGCGCTCCGTCACGTCGGCGCTCTTGATCAGGCCCTTTGGCGTGTACTCCTCGCCGCCCGCGTGCTTGTAGGTCTTGTCGAGATAGAGCACGTAGATGCCGCGCACCTTGTGGCCCGCGCGCTCGATCGTCAGGGCTTGCAGCGCGAGGTCCGTGAGGTAGCGACCCTTCACCTTGGTGCCGGACTTCACCTCGAAGATGTCGAGGCTGCCATCCTTCTGGCGTACGAGGATGTCGCTCCGTACTTCGACGCCTTCGGCGACAAACGCGGCGCCGAACAGCGCGAAGACCGTTCCTGATGCCAGCAGTTCCGTCGTCTTCTTCGAGGCTGCTTCGAGCGTCGTGCCCTCGACTTCTGCGCCGCGAGCAAACGCGCTCTTCGCGAGTTGCAGCAGTTGCTTGCCGGTCTCCGACATCACGCGGCGACTCTCGCTCTCGGGCTCCTCGACGGGATCGTGGTAGTCGAGGTAGAGGCGCTTTTGGCACTGCTGACCAGCTTCGAACAACTGCTTGTCGAACCTACGCGGGCTCTTGGCCGAGGATCGGGTTTTCACTTCGTTTGCTTGGGCATTTGCAGCTGGCGGGCTGCCGGTATGGGGCGGGATCCTAGGGAACTGCATCGCGAGCGCGACGCCAAAGTCGTGCGATGTCGACTTGCTTCGCCGTCAAATGCGCGCAAGACGCATTGCCGATACAAACTTCGCCAGTCTTGCGTGGTCTACGCCGACGGACGCCGCGAACGGCGGTAGAGGATCAAGAACAGGATCCCGACGACCGCGCCGGCAGCGAGGGGC
>CAIYFF010000178.1 GCA_903925435.1 uncultured Planctomycetota bacterium
AAGCCGTGGAACGCAAGCGCCACGCCCTTCAGTTGGACGTCGAGGTCGATGATCTCGTCTTCTTGGCCCGGCGACCGCAGATAGAGATCGAAGTCGGCGCTGCCCTCGGAGGGGCGCAGCCCATCGACGATGCGATCACCGGCCGGGAACGTGCGCAGCGCTGCGCGCACGGTGTCGTCGATCTGCACGCCGCGACCGTTGCCTCGCACGTCGAACTTCGGCGTCGTGAAGAAGTCCGTGACGCGCGCAGTCACTTCGGTCGTGCCCGTTGGCAGCACGTGCTTGCCGGTGAATTGCGCGATGCCGCCGTCCTTGGTGCTGACCACGCCGCGCACTTCGGCGGTGCGCAGCGGAACAGGCACTTGCGGGATCGTGCACGTCGCGTCGCTGAATCCGAACGATGCGCTCGCGATGGGTTCTGCGGATGCGTCGAGCGGCAGTTCGAGTTGCAGCAGCAATTCGTCGAGCTTGCCCGATGCCACGTCGTCGCGCAGTTGCGTGCGCAACAGCGGCAACAGGCGGCGAACGAACGCGGCATCGACGGTGAGGCCCGCGACGCGCGCCTGCAACCGGCAGCGCTTCTGCAGCAGATCGACTTCGCCCTCGATCTCGACCGCGACATCGAGGTTGGCAAAACGCGCGCGGCCCAGCAGCGCGCCGCGGCGAGGATCGGGCGATCCGTCGCTCGACGGGACGCGGCGAAGCGAGAGCGCGATCTCGTCGAAGTCCAGCGCCGGCACTTCATCGTCGACGCGAATGCGCGCGCGGCCGCCGCGAATGCTGGCGGGAGTGACTTCGCCAATGCCGGCGCTGACGCCCGTTGCTGCGCGCTGCTCCTTGAGGATCTGGCTGAGGTCGGGAGCCATTCCTTCGGTGAAATCGACATCGACGGAGAGTCCGTCGATTTCGATCTCGTGCAATGCGAGCACGTTGCCGAGCGGATCCGCAGCGACTGCGATCTCGACGGAGTCGGCCGCGACGAGGTTGGCGCCCTCGCGCATCGGGTCGCGGATCTCGATGTCCTCGATCGTGATGCTGCCGCCGAACGGATCGAGGCTAGCGCTCTCGATGCGGAACTGCGTGCGCAGCAGTTGTTCGAGGAAGCTGCGAACGAGGCCTGTAGTGGCACCCGTGCGCTGCAGCACGAACCACGTGCTTGCCAACAAGGCGGCGAGGATCGTCGCCGCGAGGATCGTGATGCGTCGCCAGCTCATGCGCGAGAATGCGTGCGAACGCGGTGTTTGCGCCCGTTTGCGTGAGGTGTTGTAGCGGACAACGCGCGCAGGATCGAGCCATAGAACGAGCGCTCAACTCGGACCGAGTCGAAGTGCGCATGGTGCGAAAACGCCGAGAACGGGCTCCCAGGGCCACTTTCGACGCAGAATTACGTTGACACGCCTTTGGGCGACGTCAAACTCGCGCTCCATTCAGCAGCGGGTCGTTTCCGCGCTGTCCGGTCAGAAACCTAAAACGAAGAGTCATTCAATGGCTGCAAAGAAGACCACCAAGAAGGCCGCCACCGGCGACCTGATCATCTCGAAGTCGCGCACCAAGGCCGCGGTCAAGAAGTGCAACGTCTCGTCGGACTTCTATCCGGCGCTCGACAAGGCCGTCCGCTCGCTCATCCAGACGGCGGAGACGCGCGCGACGGGCAACAAGCGCAAGACGCTGCGCCCGCAGGATCTGTGATCCTCGCGTGATCGCGATGTCGGCCCTCACGGGCTGATGACAAGAAGACGGCTCGCTTCGGCGGGCCGTTTTCTTTTGTGGAGCTGCGTTTGGGGCGTGCCGATGCAGGGCGCGCGGCGCTGCGATCAGCCGCCGACGTAGGAACCGGTCAAATAGAGCGGTTCGAGCTCGTGCAACGAGGCTGCGTAGAGCGGCATGCGCGGATCGAGCAGCGCGGTCGCCGAGACCGCTGGAATCGCGCGCACGGCATGCGCGCTCGTCTGCGCCAATCGCTGCAATGCGGCGCCATCCGCGAATGCGACGTCTGCGTTCGCGAGCCCAGCGATCGCTTCGGCGTCGAGCAGCAGTTGCGGCTTGGCCTCCGTTGCGAGCGTTGCGCCTTCGACCGAACGGAATCGGGCGAACTGCACGCGGCCTTGCCGGCCGTCGATGGCGATTGCGATCCGCTTGCCAGCGATCGCTGGGTCGGCGGCGATCGCCGCCGTGGCCGCTGCGGCGAGGCTGTCGGCGGCGAGCAGTTCGCACGTGTCCGCAGCAAACGCGGCGAAGCAGCGCGCGAACGTGACGGCGACGCGGAGCCCGATGTAGGAACCAGGCCCCTGGTCGACGCGCACTTGCCGAATGTCGGTTGGCGCGATCGCAGCGTCCTGCAGCGCGAGCCGCACGAGTTCGGCGAGATCGACGCGGGCCTTCACGGGAGCCGTGCGCTCGAAGACGCCCTGCGCCGTGCGGACAGCGACCGAGAACGCGGTCAGGCCGTCGGGATTGCCGCCCAGGATGGCGAGCGTGGTGCGCTGCGCAGAAGGCTCCATCGCGCGCGGATCAGCCGAGCTCTTGGCGCACGAGTTCCGCGAGTTCGTTGCACAGGCGCTCGACGACTGCGGACTCCTTGGCCTCGATCATCACGCGGCACAGCGGCTCGGTGCCCGAGTAGCGCAGCAGCAGCCGGCCATCTTGGCCGAGTTCCTGCTCGATGGCCTTCGCGCGCGCGGCGATCGCAGGAACCTCCTCGAACTTGGGCTTCCGGCTCACGGGCACGTTGACCAGCTTCTGCGGGAACCTGCGGAACGACGCGAACGCGTTGGCAAAGCCCGTCTCCTTGATGCCCTTGGTCGACAGCAGGCGCAGCGCCGTGAACAGCCCGTCGCCGGTCATGTGGCCGTCGCCTGCGAACAGCACGTGGCCAGACTGTTCGCCGCCGAGCGCGAGCCCGCGTTCGCGCATTGCCTGTGCGACGTGGCGGTCGCCGACCGGCGTCACGTGCACTTGGATGCCGTGCTGCGCGAGCGCCCGATGCAGCCCGAGGTTGCTCATCACCGTCGCCGCGACGGTCGCGTGGGGGAGTTGCCCCGCGCGATGCATGGCGAGGCCGAACAGGCAGAGTTGGTCGTCGCCGTCGCGGATCGTGCCTTGCTCGTCGACGAAGATGCCGCGGTCGCCGTCGCCGTCGAGGCAGATGCCGAGGTGCGCACCGTGCTCGAGCACGGCCTTGCGCACGTTCTCCGGGTGCAGCGCGCCGACGCCGTCGTTGATGTTGAAGCCGTCAGGTTCGCAGCCGACTTCGATCACTTCGGCGCCGAACGCGCGCAGCACGTTGGGGGCCAACTCCGATCCGCCGCCGTGGGCCGCATCGACGCAGAGCTTGAAGCCGGACAGGTCGAGGTTGGGATACAGCGTTGCGAACTGGTCCTCATACTCGCGCAGCAACTCGTAGCGAGGGCGCAGCCGCGGC
>CAIYFF010000179.1 GCA_903925435.1 uncultured Planctomycetota bacterium
ATCCGGCTCCAGGGGTTGCTCGGCTCCGTGCGCGCGTTGCTTGCGCACCAAGGCGATGTGGATCTGGTGCGCGCTGAGCTGGCAGGCGCCATCGCGATGGTCCAAGCGTTGGACCGCGAACACATGGCGCGCATCGCCGAGCTGCACCACGAGTTCGACGGGCGGGTCCGTGCCGGCGAGCGGCCCGCGGTCATCGAGCACCGCGAAGAGATTGCAAAGCAGATGGAGTCCGCGAGCGCGGTGTGCATCGCCGGCGGCCACATCGGCGTGTTGCTGCACCGCATGCAGCTGTTCGACGTGATGGGGTTGTGCGGTGACAAGCCGATCATCGCGTGGTCCGCTGGCGCGATGGCGTTGTCGCAGCGCATCGTGTTGTTCCACCATGGCCATGCTGCTGCGCACGATGGGGTGGACACCGAAGTGATGGAGAGTGGGCTCGGCGCGCTCCCCGGCATCGTGTTCTTGCCGCACAGCCGCAAGCGGCTCGACCTACATGACCGCGCGTCGCTGCAGATCCTCGCGCGTCGGTTTGCGCCGGATCCGTGCGTGCTGCTCGATGATGGCGATCAGCTCGAATGGGACGGGCATCGATGGATCCAGCCGGAAGGCACGCGAACCATTGACGCGAACGGCATCGTCGTGGGAGCCGCGTCATGAGCGCGATCCTTGCCGAACTCGAGCAGGCCGCGTCGATGGGGCCGCATGTGCTCGATCGCCTCGTGCGCTCCACGTCGTTCCCGCGTGTCGAAGGACGCACGGTGACGTTCCTCTTCCAGGGCGAAGGGCAAGAGGTCACTCTGCAGCACTGGATCCACGGGCTGCCGCCGAGCCTGCCATTCCGAAGGCTCCACGGAACGGATGTCTTCGTGCTGCAAGTCGATCTGCCCGCGGGTTCGCGGATGGAATACAAGATCGGCGTGCAGATGTACGGTCGCGGCGCGTTGATCCGCGATCCGCTCAACCCGCAGTCGGCCCGTGATCCGTTTGGCGCAAACTCCGTCGTCTACGGCGAGGGCTATCGGCCGCCCGAGTGGTCGGTGGAGGATCCGGACGCTCGCCAAGGCTCGATCGAGGATCGCTCGATTCGCAGCGCGGCGTTCGGCGGCACGCGCGACGTGCAGGTCTATCTACCTGCGCGCTTTCGTCGCACGCGGCGCTACCCGTTGCTCGTGGTCCACGACGGCCGCGACTACCTCGGCTTCGCCAACCTGCAGGCCGTGTTGGACAACTTGATCCACCGGCTCGAACTGCCGCCGCTGATTGCGGTGCTGACGCAGAGCAACGATCGCATGCGCGAGTATGCGGCAGACGATCGTCATGCGCGGTTCCTCGTCGAGGACCTCGTGCCGCAGATGGAGGAGGCCTATCCGCTCGTTCGCCATGCAAGCGCCCGCGCTTTGTGCGGCGCGAGCTTTGGCGCAGTCGCGAGCCTGCACTGCGCGTGGCGGCATCCGGGCACGTTCGGTCGCTTGCTGCTGCAATCGGGTTCGTTCGTGTTCACCGAGATCGGCGACCACGGCCGCGGTCCGGTCTTCGATCCCGTGGTCGCGTTCGTCAACGCGTTCCGCAAGGCGCCCGGCAAGCCGGCAGATCAGGCCTACATGAGCTGCGGCGTCTACGAGTCGTTGATCTACTTCAACCGCTCGATGGCGCCCATGCTGCAAGAGACGGGCATGAGCGTGAAGTTCCGCGAGGCCAACGACGGGCATAACTGGGAGAACTGGCGCGACCGCCTTCACGAGGGCCTGACGACGCTGTTCCCGGGTCCGCTCTGGATGGTCTACGAGTAGCGAGGGCGGGGAGTCGCAAGCTCCGCGCGGAACGCCGTTGGCGGTGTTCCTTCACTGTTCCGTTTTGGGCATAGTGCCGCGCAAAACGCCATGCCCTCCGTCACTCGCAACATCGGTCTTTCGCTCGGCGCCGACATCTGCTGGCCGCTGGCGTTCGAAGGGATCCTCGGAGCTGCGAAGCTCCAAGTGAAGTCAGGGGGCGACTCGATCTCCTTCCAAGTCGAGCGAATGCAACTGGAGCCGTTCTCGCTGCAGGCTCCGTGCAAGTACGACCTCGTGGTGGACCGGCTGACGCACTGGTTTCCGTTGCGTCGCGAGTGGATCAAGAAGTCGATCCTGATGGACGGACTCTACGTCTACAACAACCCGTGGTCGGTGCAGAGCTGCGAGAAGCACACCACCTACAGCGCGATGATGGCGTTGGGCATGCCGATCCCGCCGACGCTGATGGCGCCGCAGAAGCACTACGAGTCCAAGGCGGATCTCGACTTCACGCTGCAGAGCTACGCGCGGTTGTTCGACCTTCGCCAGATCGGCAAGGACCTCGGCTATCCGATGTTCATGAAGCCGTTCGACGGAGGCGGTTGGCAGGGCGTCAGCCAGATCAAGAACGAGCAAGAACTGATCGAGGCCTACGACAAGAGCGACAAGCACCTGATGCACTTGCAGAGGTCCGTCGCCGGATATGACCTCTTCGTGCGCGCCGTTGGCATCGGACCGCAGGTTCGACTGATGAAGTACGACCCCGACCAACCGCTGCACGGTCGCTACCTGGCGACGCGCGACTTCTGTTCGAAGGAAGACGCGAAGGTGATGGCGGACACGTGCTTGTTGATCAACGCGTTCTTCGGCTGGGACTTCAACAGCTGTGAGGCACTGCGGAAGGACGGCACGTTCCATCCGATCGACTTCGCCAATCCTTGCCCGGACAGCCAGGTCAACTCGATCCACTGCCACTGGCCGTGGTATGTCGTCGCCAACCTGCGATGGGCCCTGTTCGTCGCGGCGACCAAGCGGCCGATGCGCCAGAACCTCGACTTCGCTCCGTTCCAGGAGATCGGCAGGCAGGCCGTGCCTTACTCCAAGAAGCTCGAGCAGTACGGCAAGCTGGCGCGTCAGCGTTTTGACGCGGATCGCTTCGCCGAGTTCTGCGCCAAGAACTTGAAGTCTCTGGTCGCTTCCGCGCAGGAGTGGTTTGGCAGCGAGGCCTGCAGGTCGGCAGTTCGCAAGAAGGTCGCGCACATCTATCCGGCGCACGAAGTCGACGAGTTCAGCGAGCGCTTCTACCAAGCGGTCCAGGTCGGCAGCGCACAACTCAACGAGGACTTCGCATGAGCAAGCATGTGGTGCGGTGGCGCTCCCCGTCCCTCGACGGCCGCGAGATCACCTGCGTTCGTTACGGCGTCGTTGGGCAGCCATTGCTGCTGTTCCCGACCGCGGGCGGCGATGCCGAGGAGCCGGAGCGCTTCCACTTGATCGACGCGATCGGCGCGTTCTTGGAGGACTTGCGCCTCAAGGTCTACGTCGTGGACTCAGTCGCGGGCAAGGCGTGGCTGCAGGAGTGCGAGAACCTCGAGCAGGGCGCCGCCGCGCAGCATCGGTTCGATGCCGCAATCGTCCGCGAAGTGGTCCCGCACATTCGTCGCGACTGCAACGATCCGGCGGTGACGCTGTTCACTGCGGGCGCTTCGATCGGCGCGTTCAACGCGCTGACGATGGTGTGCAGGCACCCGGATCTGTTCCGCACCGCGATCTGCATGAGCGGCACCTATGACATGGAGCGCTTCCTGAAGGGGCGCCAGACGCCGGAGTATGCGTCGTGCTCGCCTGTGCACTTCGTTCCGCGTCTGCCAGAAGGTCCGCAGCTTGAACAGCTTCGCCGCAGCTTCGTGTTGCTGGCGCACGGCGAGGGCGAGTTCGAGGACCCGCAGCAGAGCTGGAACGTCGAACGCGCGCTCGGCGGCCGCCGCATTCCCAATCGCGTGGATTCGTGGGGCAAGGAGTGGCGGCACGATTGGGTGACGTGGCGCAAGATGCTGCCGCAGTACCTCGGCGAGTTGTTGCCGCCGCGCGCGAAAGCCTGAGTTGTTCGCTGCCTTCCTGGGGCATTGCGCCCATGGTCCACGGCCAGGCGCTGCGTAGGCTCTGCGCGATGCACTCGGTTGTTCGTTGGATGCTGTTGGCGCTGATCTCCGGGAC
>CAIYFF010000180.1 GCA_903925435.1 uncultured Planctomycetota bacterium
GGTGGGCCTGCTGATCGGCTGCGTCGCTGCCGCGATGACGAAGAACACGTGGCTCGTGCAGGCCAAGGTGATGCTGCAGATCGGGCCGGAGACCGCCGGCTCGCGGCCGTCGATGGTCGGCTCCCCCGCTCCCTTCCTCGCCGGCAACCCGCGACGCGAGGATGTGCAGACCGAGGTCGAGATCCTCAGCAGCAGCGACCTGTTGCGGCGCGCATTCGAACGCTTGATGGAGAAGGACCGCGCGGCAGCGCTCGGCGAAGGCCGCGGGTTCGTGTCGTCGCTCGTGTCCGGAACGGCAGAAGCGATCGGCCTCGTGCCGACGCGCACCGAGGAGCAGCGCGCGCTCGACAAGTGGGCGTCGTCGCTGCGCATCGCAGCGATCCCCAGTTCGACGATGCTGTCGATCGAGTCGCGCAGCGATCGGCCCGAAGCAGCGGCCGCGATGCTGCAGCAGATGCTCGACGTCTACCTCGAAGACCACCGCAAGGCGTTCGGCGGTCGCGGCATGGCGAATGTGCTGCGCGACTTCCTGCGCGTGCGCGAGGACGAGCTCGGTGCGGCGGAAGGACGATTGACCGCGATGCGCAAGCAGCTCGGCGTCGTCGATGTGGCCATCGAAGTGGCGCAACTCGAAGAGCGCCGCGGCAACGCGCAAGAAGACGTGCGCCGCCTCGAAGGCGCGCTCGCGTCCGCAGCTGCGCGCAAGACGCACTTGCTCGGCATGCTCGAACGCACGCCATCCTCCTTGCTCGTGGCCAGCGAGGAACGCGCAAACCCGACGCGCGACGCGCTCGACCTTCGCCATGCGCAGGCGCTGCAGGATCTGGCGCTCGCCAAGGAACGCTTCACGGACGGCTCGCCCGAGGTGCGCACAGCGCAGCAGCAGACGACTCTGCTCGAAGAGCTGCGCGCGGCGACAGCGCAGTTCCGTCAAGACGCGTCGACGACAGGCCGCGATCCGCTGCACGACGCGCTGCGCGACATGCTCGCGAAGGCGACCGCGGAAGAGACGGGCTTGATGGCCGAACTCACGTTCGCGAAGAAGGCAGTCGTCGACATCGAAACTCGCCTGTTTGCGATCGAAGACGGGCGCGCTGCGCTGCAGAAGCTGGAAGTGGACGTCGACGAGCACAAGCGCGACCTCGCGCAAGCACGCGAAGGCCTTCGGCTCGCGCAAGTGGAACAGACGCTGGACGAACGCCAGATCGCCAACGTCGCGGTCGTCACGCCGCCGAGTTTCTTGCCCACGCCGCAACGCAGCTTCGGCCTGCCTGCGCGCATCGCCACGCTGCTCGCGTGCGTCGCATTCTTCGCAGGAGTTGGCGCCGCATTGCTGTTCTGGCGCGAGTCCGCGCAGCGCACGAACGCAGCGTCCCAGCAGCAACCATGAACAGCGCGGCAGCGGCGCAGCAGGGCGGCTCGCTCGCCGCGCGCACAGCAGCGCTCGCGATGGCGTGCACCTTGCTTGCGAGCCCGGTGTCGATCCTGATGCCGCGCAACGCCACCGGCAAGCTGCCCTACGCGATCGAGGCCGCGCTCCTCGGACTCTTGCTGCTGCGTTGGCTGATGCGCGGGGTGGAACCGCGGCCCGTCCGCCCGTTGCTGTGGTCGTTCCTCGGCATCGCGCACGCGATGCTCACCGGACTATGGGCCGTCGATCCCACGATCTGGGCGAGCTACGGAATCCGCACGTTGCACGCCGCCGTTTGGGCGTTTGCCGCATTCGCCGCAATCGCGTCGCGCAACGACTTGCTGTCGCTGCTGCGCGCGCTCCACGCAATTGGCTGCGCTGCAGCGCTCGTCGGCATTGCACAGTGGCTGCTTCCGTCGCTGCAGGTCGACTTCGTCAAGGAGAACACCGAAGGCGCCGTCGGCTCCGCGCTGGTTTGGGAGGATGAGCTCGGCTCGGGCTCCATCGTGCGCGTCACCGGCACGCTTGCGCATCCGCTCGGACTCGCGCTGCTGCTCACCGTGTCGTTGTGCTGGACGCCCGCTCTGCTGCAAGCGGCGAAGTCGCGAACGGGACAAGCGCTCGTGCTCGCATCCGCTGCCGTGCAGTGCCTCGGCACGGCGCTCACGTATTCTCGCATGGCCGTGCTCGCGCTCGGCGCGGCAGCCGTCCTCTACGCGGTGCGCGGCGGCGTGCGGCGCCCAGCGTTTGCGCTCGCGTGCGGCTTCTGCGGCGCGGTTGCTGCGCTGCCGTTCCTTCCAGCGACGCTGATCGAACGCGTGCTCGACCCCACCCACTTCCAGAAGAGCGACTCGCTGATCGCGCGCCTGGAGATGCAGCGCTACGGCTTCGACATCGGCATGGAGCATGGGCTCCTCGGCGTCGGCTACGGCTGCTACGGCGTGCTCTACGAAGCGACTGCGAAGGGCCGCTATGTCGAACAGGCGCGGTGGATGCTCGGAAGCTCCGAGCACGCGGCCTACGGGCTTGGCGACATCGGCGGCCACAACACCTACCTCGAGATCTGGGTCGAGCAGGGTTTGGTCGGCATCGCGCTCACTGCATGCGCGATCGCTTCGCTCGCAATCGGATTGGCCCGCAAGAACGCATCCTTGCGCCGCGGTTCGTTGGACCGATCGCTCGGCCTTTGTTGCGCAGCTGGCTTGCTCGCGGTCCTCCTGTCGACCGTCGTGATCCACATGCAAGAGGCGCCGATGCCGTGGATGTGGCTCGGGCTCGCCTGCGCATGGTTGCGCCTTCCGGCGGACGGAGGCGATGCCGCATGAAAGTCCTCGTGCTGAAGGCCAACTACTTCCCCGTTTGCGGCGCGGGGCGACTCTTGGAGACGATGCTGCAGCACGTCGACACGAGTGTTGTCGAGCCCGTGCTCGTCGAAGTGCGCACGGAAGGCGCGCCGTCGTCGTGCCACTTCGATGCCGCGAGCCTGCAGCATCTCCCACATGAGTCGATCCCATGGCGCGGCGCGCGACGCGCAGGCCCATCGATCGCGATGCTCAAGCAATTGGCGCACAAGCACGGCGCCGCAGGCGTCTATGCGCACGACATGCGCTGCGACCTCTTGTGCCGGCTGGCTGGCGCAAGGCGCGGACTCGGCGTGCCGTTCGTGGCGCACGTGCACGGCTGGGTCGGCAGCGATGGCGACTTGCGGCTGCGACTGTTCGAGTTCATCGATCGCCTGTGCGTGCGCGCGGCGGACGAAGTCTGGGTCGGCTCGCGCCGAGCAGAACGCGACGTGCGACGCATGCTGCCAAGGAGCACGCCAGTGCGCGTGCTGGAGAACGCCGTCGATCCATCGCTCGCGCTCGCAGCGGCCGTGCGCAAGGGCGACGCGCGCAAGCAGCTCAACCTGCCGCAAGGCGCGTTTGCCGTCGGCATGCACGCGCGACTGCACCATGCGAAGGGCCACGCGCTGCTCGCAGAGGCGGTCCTGCGCTGCCGCACGAAGAACGTGCATGCCGTGCTGCTCGGCTACGGCGACGAAGAAGCACGGCTGCGCGAACTCGCGGCGAGCCCGCGCGCAAACGGCCGCATTCACGTCATCGGCAAGCAAGCGCCCATCGACACGCTGGCGTTCGTAGCGGCTCTCGACCTCTATGCCTACGCGTCGCTGCGCGAGAGCCTGCCGCTTGCGTTGCTCGAAGCGATGACGCTTGGGCTGCCGATCCTCAGCGCCGACGTCGGGGACATCCGCTCCGCGCTCGACGACGGGCAATCCGGCGTGCTCGTTCCGCCCGGCGACATCGACGCGCTCGCGAATGCGATCGACACGCTCGCTGCCGATCCTGCGCGTCGGGTTGCGCTCGCGCAGCGCAGCAAGGCGACTGCCGCAGCGCGCTTCTCGCCGCAGCGGCTCGGACAGCAGATGCAGAGCGAGTGGCTTCGCATCGCCGGAGGCACGCGATGAAAGTGCTGTGGCTCCACAACCACTACAAGGTCTGGGGCGGCGAGTCCGCGGCAGCCGAACGCGAAGCGCGCTTGCTTGCAGCGCAACCTGGCGTCGAAGTCGTGCAGGAGGCGGTCCACAACGACGCCATCGACGACATGAGCGTGCTGCAGAAACTCGCGCTGCCGCTGCAGAACGCATGGTCGCTCGGCGCCTACCGCCGCGTGCGCGAACTATGCCGCAGCGTGCGGCCCGACGTCGTGCACGCGCACAACGTGTGGCCGCTGCTGTCGCCATCGGTGTTCGCCGCGGCGCGGCGCGAAGGCGTGCCGACCGTGTTCACGGCGCACAACTTCTATCTGTTCTGCCTCAACGGCGTGTTCTTCCGCGACGGCGCGATCTGCACCGACTGCAAGGGATCGCTGCCTTGGGCCGGCCTCGCGCACCGCTGCTACCGCGGCATCGCCGGCAGCGCCACGCGCTTTGGCGCAGCCGTGCTGCATCGCGCGCTGCGCACGTTCCACAAAGTCGATCGCATCCTGACGCCGACCGAGTTCGCGCGCGGCCAGTTCCTCGACGCGGGATTTGATCCGATGCGAGTGCAGAGCAAGTGGCTTTCGTGCGAGGACCGCGGCGCACTGCCGATGCCACCCCACGACGCAACGAGCCCAAGGCGCTTCGTCGTGGCGTGCCGGCTCGTGCGCGAGAAGGGAGTGCACGTGCTGCTGGAAGCGCGGCGACGCGCGACCACGCCGTGGATCCTGCAGATCGCAGGCGACGGCCCCGAGCGCGAGTCGCTCGCGACTGCAGCGCGAGCTCTCGGCCACGCCGTCGAGATGCTGGGCCAACTGCGCCCCGAGGAGCTCGCCGCCACGATGCAGCGCGCCACTGCCGTGCTCCTTCCGAGTGTCTGGTACGAAACCTTCGGACTCACTGCGATCGAGGCGTTCGCGCTCGGTCGGCCCGTGGTCGCATCGGCAATCGGTGCGCTGAACGAAGTGGTCGACGACGCATCGGGGCTGCGCGTCGCGCACGGCGACGCCGCGGCATGGGCAGCCGCCATCGACCGACTCGCTGGCGATACCGCGCTCGCAGCACAACTGGGACAAGGCGCGCGCAGCCGCTACCTCGCGCACTTCACGCCAGAGCGCGATGCCGAGCGCTTGCTCGCCGTCTACCGCAGCATCGCGCGACGCTGACGGCGCATCCGCTTGCGGCAAACGGGAATCGACGCAGGCGACACGAACGAGCGCACCCCCTTGCTTGTGCAAACACGCGATAGATTGCGCGGCCCGAACCATCTCGTCGGATCCGTCACCAACCGAGCCTCATGCGCACCGCCACGACAGTCGCCCTCGCCCTCGCGCTCGCCGCCAATGCCGCGGCCCAACAAGTGTTCCC
Source organism: uncultured Planctomycetota bacterium (assembly GCA_903925435.1). Taxonomy (GTDB): domain Bacteria; phylum Planctomycetota; class UBA1135; order UBA1135; family UBA2386; genus SXPK01. The sequence continues at coordinate 5,256 of CAIYFF010000180.1, forward strand.
GATCGCACCGACGAACACGTTCCACCGCGTGAACCAGGACCCAGGCGCAGGCAATGCGTATTCGCTGCCGATCGGCGCGTTCGGTGTGTCCCCGGGTCAATGGCTCAAGCTGCGCGTCGTCGGCGATTGGAACAACGGCGTGTCGGGTGAAGTACTGAGCGACATGGTCGGCTGCTTTGCCGCAACTGGCGTGGTGCTCGACGGCGCGCAACAGAACCGATTGCCGCAACCGATTGCGACGGGCCCGCAGTATGTCCCGACGACTGGCACCGCGATCGGCAACCTGCCGATCGACATCGGCCAGGACTTCTGGATCAGCCGCACGGGCTACGCGAACGAGGTCAACGTGAAGGTGCCGGCTGGCTCCGTGCATCTGTTCTTGTGCGTGCCCGACAGCTTCTACAGCGACAACACCGACCTGAATGCCAACCTCGGTGTCGAGGTCACGGTCATCAGCCCCTCGGCATACCCAGGTTCGCTCGAAGACTGCGAGATCGGGACGGCGATCGGAGCAGCGACCGCACTGGATCCGCTCGACACGAAGTCGGCGCCCGCCGGCAGCGTGGTTCGCGCTGCGCTGCGTTCGCCATTCGACACCGAAGGCAACACGTTCTGCCTCATCGTCGCAGACGTCGTGACGACGGGCCAAGTGCCGATCGGGCCGCTGCCGGACACGTGGTTTGGGCCCGCTGCGATCATCGCATTGCCGATCTCGATCCTGCCGAGCAATGGCCAGAGCCCGACGCTGAGCTTCACGACGCAAAGCGTGTGGGCTGGCCAGTCCGTGTTCTTGCAGGGCGGCACGATCTCGACCAACGCGCGCAATGGACTCTGCACGATCACGAACGCGCACGTGATCCACTTCCGCTGACGCGCGCTGACCCTGCTAGCCGCGGCCGCCGCAGACGAATCGAAACGTCGCTGGCGCGAACCGGCGCAGCAGAGCGCCAGCGCCCATCGTCAACGCGAGCGTGCCGCACAGCGTGAGCGCGAACTGCAACGCGTGCATCGCGTCGCCCGCGCCGAGCGCCTTCGCAAGCGGCTTGCGCAACATCGTCATGAGCGGCTCGTGCGCGACGAAGACGAAGAACGCATACGAGCTGACGCCGATCCAGAACGGCCGCTCCATCCAACGCAGCCATCGGTCGTAGCAAACCCACAGCGCCGGCACGCCGATCAAGTGCACGGCCTTGAACCAGAACAGGTCTGGCGTCGCGGCAAACGGCGCATCGACCGGCCAGTCGCCGGTAGCCAGCACGTAGCTGCGACCGATCGCAACGGACAGCAACGCGCCGAGCCACAGCGGCGCCCAGCGCGTGTCGAACTTCGTCGGCAATCCGCGCACGGCGAAGAACGCACCGACCGCGAACCAGAAGTACGGGTCGCCCGTCATCAACCGCGACGCGCCTGGCCCAGGCACGCCGTAGTCGAGCGCATGCGGAACGAGCAGCAGCAGCAGCGTGCCGACGCCAAAGCGCGCAAGCAGCGGCAGCAACACGGGGCTCACAAGCACCATCAGCCACAGGTCGCGCAGGAACCAGAGCTGGTAAGGGATTGGATCGAAGAGCCACACGACTGCGAGCTCGGCGAAACTCTTGTCCACGAGCTGCCGCGACGAATTGCGAAACCACGCCGCGGTCCACGGCAGCGATTGCAGTGCGAGGTACAGCAGCAATCCGAGCAGCGACCACAGTAGATACGGGCCGAGCAGCGATCGCGTGCGCGCGGCGATCTTGCGGAGGTGAGCCCTCACGCCGCCGACATGGCCATACGCGTAGAGGTAGCCCGAGATCGCAAAGAACATCATCACGACGACGCGAGGCAGCGCGTCGGTGAAGAGCCGTTCGATGAGCTCGAAGTCGAACGAACGATCGCTCGCCGCGGCTGGGTCGCGATACGACGGCGCATGCCCCACCACGACCATCGCGATGCCGAGCAGCGACAGCGCGCGCAACTTCTGGCTCAGCGCCGAGTCCATCGCGGGCTTCGTTGGGTTGTGGTCGCGGATCGGCTGGTTCACGAGATGTGGCAGCCTATTCCGGCACGGCCAGAATCGGCACGCCCTCATCGGCAGCAACCGTTCCTGGCCACGAACGCAAACGGTTGGCAGCTAGCACAGCGTGTCCTACCTTGATCCCCGCCATGAAGGTCCACATCGACTACTGCGTCGTCTGAAACTACGAACCCATTGCGGCCAGTTTGGCCGCAGCGATCCGCCGCGAGATCCAAGGCTCGGTCGTGACGATGGCCCCGGGCCAACGCGGCGACTTCAAGGTGACCTGCGATGGCGAGGTCCGCTGGGACAAGAAGAACCGCGAGCGCGAGTTCCCCGTCGAGGCCAAGTTCGTGCAATCCCTGCGCAACTGAGCCGCACGACACGCATCACAACGCGCCGGATTTCAGCCGGTTGCTTCCCCCCTCAAGCGTCCTCAAGAGGCAGGCCCGCGCACGACGCGCGAGCTGTCCCGGCGCAGTGCGCCAACGACACCGGAGAGAGGAATGCGACGTGAGGAAGAACCTTGGCTGGCACGATCCCGAAATCGCCTTGAAGCAACTATGCGCTGCGCCATCCGCCGCATTTGGCGAAGAGTTGCTAGCGAGAGCCTGTGGCGACTCGATCTCGTTCGGAACGTTCGTCAGCGTCGCGCGAGAACTCGTGCACGGTCGGCCTGACGAGGCCGCGCGCTGGATTGCCGCGATGGTCGCGCTCGACATGTGCGACATCCAAAGCGCTGGCGGTGACACCGAGCGCTTCGATCCCGGGCACAACTGAGCTTCAGACGATCAGCTCGCGGATCGGATCGGCGCCGGCGACGCCGACGAGCTTCTGCTGCAAGCCTGCGTGCGCATAGGTCAGCGAGTTCGCATCGAAGCCTAGTTGCCGCAGGATCGTCGCGTGCAGGTTGCGCACGTGGAACGGCTTCTCGACCGCGCGGTAGCCGAGTTCATCAGTGGCGCCGACGGACGTGCCGCCCTTGATGCCTCCACCCGCGAGCCACATCGTGAAGCCCGCGGAGTCGTGGTCGCGCCCGGTGCCCTGCTCGTACTCCGCCGTCGGCTGGCGGCCGAACTCGCCGCCCCACACCACGATCGTCGAGTCGAGCAGCCCGCGCTGCTTGAGGTCGGTCAACAACGCGGCGATCGGCCGATCGGTGGCGCCAGCATGCAGCGTGTGGTTGTGCACGAGATCGCCGTGCGCGTCCCAGTTGTGATCGTTGTGGTTGCCACCTGAGTAGATCTGCACGAAGCGCACGCCGCGCTCGACGAGGCGGCGCGCAAGGATGCACTTGCGCGCGAAGTCCTCGGTGCGCGGATCGTCGAGGCCATACAGCGCGCGCGTCGCATCGCTCTCCTGCGACAGGTCGATCGCATCTGGCGCGTGCGACTGCATGCGCCATGCGAGTTCGTAGCTGTGGATGCGCGCCTGCAAGTCCGTGTCGTCATGGCGCGGCGACAGGTGCGACTCGTTCTGCTCCTTGAGCGCGTCGAGGATGCGGCGCTGCTCCTGCGGGCTCATCCCCTCGGGGATGTCGAGATCGAGGATCGGCTCGCCGGACGGGCGCAGCACCGTTCCTTGGTAGACCGCGGGCATGAAGCCAGACGACCAGTTCTTCGCGCCGCTGATCGGGCCGCCGCTCTTGTCGAGCATGACGACGAAGCCGGGCAAGTTCTGGTTGAGCGTGCCGAGCCCATACGTCGCCCAACTGCCAAGGCACGGCGCTCCGGTGAGGATGCGGCCGCTGTTCATCATCAGCATCGCCGACCCGTGCAGTGGCGACTCGGCATACATGCTGTGCACGAAGGCCATGTCGTCGACGCAACGTCCCAAGTGAGGGAACAGGTCGGACACGTGCTTCCCGCACTGGCCGTACTGCTTGAAGTTCCACTTCGGACCGACGACGCGGCCCTTGCCCTTGCTGCCGCCGCGGCCCTTCGTCTCGATGTCGATCGTCTTGCCGTCGAGCGGGTAGAGCTTTGGCTTGTAGTCGAACGTGTCCACCTGGCTCGGGCCGCCGTACATGAACAAGAAGATCACGGCCTTCGCCTTCGGCGCGAAGTGCGGCTGCTTGGGCGCCATCGGATCGCCGCCGCCGAGCGCGGACGCATTGGGGATGCGGCCATCGCGCAGCGCGTCGTGACGCATCAAGTCGAGCAACGGCAGCGAGCCGAAGCCGCAGCCCAATTGCCACAGGAACTCGCGGCGTGTCTTGCCGCAGAACGTGTTGCGCGGGAGTCGGAGTGGGTCCATCGGCTCAGTCCAGGTAGAGGAACTCGTTGCAGTTGAGCAGCAAGAGGCACACGCGCTGCAGCGCTTCTGCGTCCGTCTTGCCGTGCGTCGTCACGAGATCGGCGGCGAGTTGCTGAAGTCGCGCAACGTCGGCTTCGACGGGCGCGCGGCCCGTCGCGAGCCACAGACCGCGTTCGATCTGCGCGCGCATGCCCTGGCGTTCTTTCAAGAGCCGCTCGGCGAACTGCTGCGCCGTGCGATGCGCAAAGTCGCCGTTGAACAGCATCAAGGCCTGTGTCGGCTGCACGGTGGCGTAGCGCACGGGGCACGACGAGTCGGTGTCCGCCATGTCGAAGCCCGACAGCAGCGGCTCGAGCAACGAGCGCTTGATGTGCACGTAGAGGCTCCGCCGCGCCGCTTGCTCAGGCGTCGCCTGGCCCCACGCGTCTTCGGGCCGCGACGCAGTCGCGAGCACTGCCTGCGGCAACGGTGGATACACGCTCTCGCCGCCGAGCTGCAGATTGACGATGCCCGCAGTGGCGAGCATCGCGTCGCGCAACTCCTCGGCGGTGAGACGGCGACGATCGAAGCGCCAGAAGCGATCGTTGAGCGGGTCGCGTTCGAACTTGGATTCGTCGGGCACGCACGACTGCCGGTATGTGCCCGACATCAGGATCAGCCGCTGCAGCGCCTTCATGCTCTGGCCGCGCGCGATCATCTCGCACGCGAGCCAATCGAGCAGTTCGGGATGCGTCGGCAAGTCGCCGAGGCGACCGAAGTCGTTCGACGAGCGCACGATTCCGCGGCCCATCACACGCTGCCACATTCGATTGGCCGCGACGCGCCACGTGAGTTGGTTGTCGGGCGAAGTGATCCAACGCGCGAGCGCGGTGCGACGGCCCGACGAACGACCGCCGTTCCGGGGCTCGATCTGCGGCAGCGGCGAGCCGAGCACCGCAGGGAACGCGGGATCGACGGGCTCGCCCTTCGACTTCGCGTCGCCGCGAATGCGCACGAAGCTCGGCTCCGGCTTGGGCCCGCGCTCCCTCGCGCACAGCACCTCGATCGTCTGCAGTTGCGGCAGCTTGTGCGCAGCAGCTTCGGCGGCGATCGCGCGGATCGAATCGCCGTCGGCGGCGGCAAGCCCGCCGGGCAGCGCCATCGCTTCGGCAAACACTTCGCCAGCAGTCAGCGCGCGCGAATGGAAGCACACCTCGTCGAGGTCTCCGCGGAAGCCGCGGCCACCTGGCTGCATGCGACCGACGACGAGCCGCGGCGGCGCATCGAGGCGCTCCTTGCTGCCGACAGCTTCGTCGACGAGCGCGCCATCGCAGTAGAGCGCGATGCGGCCCGAGTCGCGGTCGCGCGTGAACGCGACGTGGTGCCACTGTCCGTCGGCATAACCCGAAGGCCCTGCCACGAACGTCTCGGGATCCCCCACGCCGGCGACGACGCGACCGTCGTCGTGCCACGCAAGACCGAAGTCGCGCACGATGCCAGGCACCTCGCCATCGACGAGGCCCGTGCCCGTGAACCACCGCGTGTCCTCGGCGCGCCCCGGGCCACCGTGCGTGGTGCGAAGACGCAGCGTGATCGTGAAGGAGTCGCTGACGACGAGCGGCAACACGACTGCGTCATCGCCGTCGAACTTGCCCGCCGTGCCAGAGCCGAACCCTTCCACCGGCACGACTTGTCCATCGACCGCGCCATGGCGCTCGCCGACATCGTCGATCCACTTCACAGCGTCGCTGCGTTCGAGCGAGTAGCGCGCGACGAGCGAACGGTTGGCATTCGTCAGCCGATCGACGCGCGCGCTCGCGGACAACTGCGCGTAGTCGCTCGCCGCCGCGTCGCGTGCGCGCGCGATGCGCGACGCATGCTGTGCCGCGAACTCGCCCCGCGCCTTCTCGAACTCCGCGGCCGCGCCGTCAGGCGGCACGCTGCGCAAGTAGTTGTCGACCGACAGCGCCGTGCCGCCGTACGGCGGTCGATACGGCGCCACGCCTTCGAAGAACGACAAGAAGGAGTAGTAGTCCTTCGTCGTGATCGGGTCCTTCTTGTGGTCGTGGCAGCGCGCGCATCCCATCGAGATGCCCAGCATCGAACGCGCAGCCGTGTCGGCGATGCTGTCGTAGTCGTCGTAGACAGCCTGCAGCGGCTCGGTCGGCTCATCGTCCCAGAGGCCGAGTCGGTAGAAGCCCGTGGCGACGAGCGCCTCGACGCCACCGCCTTCGATCTCGTCGCCTGCGAGTTGGCGCGTGAGGAAGTCGCCATACGGCAGGTCGCGGTTGTGCGCATCGACGACCCAATCGCGATAACGCCACACCGCGGGCTTCATGCTGTCGCGTTCGAAACTGTTGGTCTCCGCGTAGCGCACGAGGTCGAGCCAATGGCGACCTTGCTTCACGCCATACTGCTCGGACGCGAGCAAGCGATCTATGAGTTCGGCATAGGCCTCGTTGCGCTCATCGAGCACGAAGGCCTGCACGTCTTCTGGCGAAGGCGGCAACCCGGTGAGGTCGAACGTGACGCGCCGAATCAACTCGGCCTTGCCCGCGGGTGGCGACGGCTCGAGGCCCTTCTCGCGCAACCCGTGCAGCACGAAGCGATCGATGTCGTTCTGGACGAAAGGGTGCGCGCCAACATCCGGGACGGCTGGTCGCGCGAGCGGTCGGTAAGCCCACCACGATGCACCATCGCTCTGCTGCGCCCGCTCTTCGTGCTGAGCGCGAAGGCTCGCTGCGGCAAGTGCGGCGATGGCGGCCGCGAACACGACGGGAGAAGGCGTGGTCACGGCGGCGCAGCATAGCCAGCGAGCGCGACCGCTGTAGACGGCGAACCTCGAAGCGAGCCAGACCTGTCACGGTCTACCGAACTTCGGGCGCCGGTCGGCTTCGCCACTTCGGCTCGGCTTCGCTACTTCGGCAGTGGCACCAGCACGTGGCGCAGCGAACGCAGCTTCGTCAGTTGCTCTGGCGAGAGCGGCACCTGCTTCTGGATCTCGCGCAGCATCGCAATCTGCTGGCGCAGCGCAGCGGTCGTGCGGCCTTGCTTCAGCATGCGCAGCTTGCTCTCAACCGGGCTCGCCTTGTCTGCAAACAGCTGCGGCGATGATTGCGCCATGCGCTCCACCACTCCGCGCACTTTCGCTGCCGTTGCTTCGTCGAGCGAGAGCTGCTCACCGAGCCGAGTCGACGCGATGCGCGCGAAGTCCTCTGGGCTCTTCGCGCTGATCGGATCGGTGTAGGCGCGCGTCATCAGGCTCGAACGGAACATGCTGCCGCCGTCGAAGTTCGCAGCGCCGTCTGGCTCGATGCGCGCAAGCTGATCCGGCGATAGCTGCGACGACATCTCGGCGAAGAACCGATCCTTCATCTCCGCCTCGGCAAGCAATCCTTCGAGGTCGAAGTCGCGCGTCGACGAAGCAAGCATGTCGTTCTCGGCGGCAAACGAGCGCGCGAGCCCGTCGATCGCCTTGCGCTGCGCATCGGTGAGCGGCTGCCCCGAAGCGAGCAATGCCGATCCGAGCACGTTGGCGGTCACCAGAGGATGCGTGTAGGCGCCGTTGGGGCCGAAGCCCGGCAACCCCGCTTCGAGCATCGCGGGCACTTGCTCCACCAACTTGCTGTTGAGCGACTGCAGCTTGA
>CAIYFF010000181.1 GCA_903925435.1 uncultured Planctomycetota bacterium
GGCATTGCTCACCGCAACCGTCCTTTGCCCTAGCGCGATCCGCTTTCTCCGCTGCGGAGACGAAGCCTCGTCGGCCGCATCACATCACCGCCCGCAATACAACCGCGTCACATCGACCATCGTCATCCGATCCCGCAACTCGCGGCAACGTGATGCGGTGCGCATCGCGTCGACATCCTCGGGCACGGACTCAAACGTGTGCTTGCTCGCGACGACGACCACTTTGTTGCGCGCGCGTGAGATGGCGACGTTGAGGCGGTTCTCGTTGAGGTGGAATGCGCCGCGGCCGCGCGCTTCGTCGGGGTCCCCTGCGGTCAGCGACACGACAACGGCTTCTCGCTCTTGGCCCTGAATGCGTTCGACGGTGTCGATGACCAGGTCGTTGATCTCGGGCAACTCCTTGGTGGCGATCGCAGCGCGCATCAACTGCACCTGCGCACGGAACGGCGCGATCACTGCGATCTCGCGCGGCGGCACTCCGTGCTGCCGAATGAGGTCCGCAACAACGTCGGCGACGGCATGCGCTTCCTCGTGGGAACGGCTGCCGGGCTGCCGATGGTCGACGCGAAGCCACACGACGGGATGCGCAGGATCGAGCGCTTCGTCGAGTTTGCCGCCTGCAACGAACTGCAAGCGCCGCTCGGCGACACCATCTGCCGATCGCAACTTGCCGCCGTAGTAGGTCTCGCTGATGAGCCGGCACACGCCGTCGTTCATGCGATACGTGGTGTCGAGCATGTGCCCGCCGTAGAGGCGATGCAGCCGTGCAAAGATCGACTCCGCCGCGTCGCGATCCTTGTGCTCCGCAGTCGCAACCGGCGGCAGCTGCTGGTGATCGCCGAAGAACATCCACTTCTTGCCGCGCAACATCACCGGCAACGCGTGCGGGATCGGCATCTGCCCCGCCTCGTCGACGACGGCGAAGTGGAAGCTCATGTCGCGCGACAGCTTTGCGAACTGAAAGCACGTGCCAGCGATCACGGTGCGCTCCTCTGGCAGATACATCCGGCGCGAATCGCCGAGTCGCACGCGCGCGCGACGCAACTCGACGCGCGACTCTTCGACTCCACCGGTGTCGCCACCGATCTTCGCAAGGTCCAGTTCGGGCGCGACGCGACGAATCGCAAGCAGTGCGTTGTCGACTGCGTTGTGCGTGAACGCGCACAGCGCGATGCGGCATCCCTTCATCGCAAGCGCGGCGACCACCTCGGCCAGCAAGCGCGTCTTGCCGGTGCCAGGCGGCCCCTGGATCAGCGCCAATTGCTCGGCCGCGATCGCAGCAGAGCCCGCTTCGACCTGCGCAGGGTTGAGGCCGCGCGCGGACAACGCTGCGCGCGCACGTTCGCGACGCCCTTCGTCGGCGGTCAATTGCAGCCGACCTTCGAGCGCGCCCGCGAGCATCGGAAACTCGAACGCGCTGCGCACGGCATCGATCATCGCGTCCTTGCCGCCGAAGGGCCGGCGGTCGACGCAGTAGCTGCGGCCCTCCGAGAACTCCACGCGCGCGGTGCGCATGTAGGAATCGGCCTCGAGCCGCAGCACGCCCGCCGTCGGCTCATAACCGCCGTAGATCATCGGCGCAGCCGCGTCGAGATCGTGCCCATCGCCAACCGCGACCCTGTCGCCTGTGCGGAACTTGGAGCAGTTCTCCTTGCAGGCAAACGTGTGCGAGTTGCCTTCGCGCCCGACGTAGACCACTTCGTGGATGCAGTCGCCTTCGTGCACGCGCATGTCGATCGGCTGCATGCGCATTTCGCGATGCGCGTGCTTCTCGCCTTCTTGCTCGCGCGCGAGATAGCGCAGGAGCCGTTGCTGCAGCGTGAGTTCCAATGCAGTTCAGATGGTCTGAGCCAATGCAGGCGCTGCGTCCAGGATGCGGCGCTTCAAGTCGAACAAGTCTTCGATGTCAGCGCGCGCCTTCTGCGCGAGTCGCTCGTCGAGCCCCGCTTCGGCCCACATCGCAGCCTCGCCGGCATGACCGTGACGCAGCGGCTCGCGGCGCAGCAGCACGCGCACGAAGTCCGAAAGCGCGAACAACGGCGCGGGCATCACCGCGGCTGCAAGCAACCGCCGGCGCAGATCGAGGAAGCGCGACGACAATCCAACCTCGGCTTCGCGCTCGTACGAGTGCGCCTCGTACCATCGCGGCAACGTCGAATCGAAGTGCAACAACGGCGCGCCGGACGGCACGGCCGCGAGCAATCCGCGCAATGCAGGCCACTCCTCGTTGCGCGACTTGGGCAGCACGACATCGATTTGCGGCTCCTCGCCACCACCACCAGGCCGACGCACAGCAAACGCGAGCACGCGGTCGGCGTATGGATCCATCAGCATGTGCACGAACGCCGCATCGTCGATCGAAGGCGCGTTCTTGGGCAATCGCGGCCGCGTCTCCATCAGCGGTGCGCCATCGACATGCGCTTGCGCGGCCTTGCGCAACCTCCGCAGCAGCGACGGATCGATCTGATGCGAGAGTCGCGCGTCGCCATGCCGCTTTGCCAACTCGACCGGAGTGTCGCAGCCGTTGGCTTCGAGGATCGCGCGCGCGCCATGGCTCATGCCGAACACGAGCGAGAGATCGTCCTTGGCTTCGAGTTCGCCGCGGCAGCGCTCACTCCAATGGCACGTCTCGCATCCGCGCTGCAAGAACGGCCGCGCGAGCGAAGGATCGTCAGCGAGCGCAAGCACGCGCGATTCGACGTCGGCGGCGATCGCCTGGTAGTCGGCGACGGCAAACATGTGCGTCTGCTCGGTCTTCAGCAGCACACCGCCGCGCTCGGGCATGCGCTGCTGCACGCCGGCGAGCAGGCGCGTGTAGAACATCACCTGCAGCACCTGATCGCCGCGCGCGCGGCCTGACGTCTTCACGTCGATCACTTCGTAGTGGTGCGAGCCAATCGCCGACTCGCCATCGACCTTGTGCAACAAGTCCGGCAACCCAAGGCGCCGTTCGCCGAGCAGCACACCTTGGTGGATCCACTCCACTCCTTGCCGCATCAGCGCGAGCGTGGCACGTGCGCCGGCATCGAAGTCGCGCTCTGGATACTCCGGCTGCTCCGCGCCCAGCGTCGCGACGTAGCGCTCCTCAAAGTCGCGACCGCGCTTGGCTGAGAACTCCTCCCACGGATGCCACTCGCGCCGCTCCTTCTTGTCGATCGACAGGTCGAGCGCCGCAAGCCGCGGACACTTGGCGAACGAGTAGAGGTTGGTGCCAGTGATCCGCCGCATCAGTCGCGCCCTTCTACCGGAGCGATCGTGACAAGGCAGTCGAGATATGCGGCGCCAAGCCCGAGATCCGTGGCGCGCGCCTCGATCAACGCATTGGCGGCATGGCCACGCTCGAACGCGCCGCCCTTGGGCATCACCGCCGCATCGCGCCGCTGCGCGTTGTCGTGACGCAGCTGTGCAAGGAGCTCGGCACGCCGACTCGCGACGCGGACCAGCGCCCCATCGGGGATCCCGGGCACCGCGTCGGGATGCACGGCGATCCAGACGTGATCGCCAAGACCTGCGCCCGACCAGATCGAGGCCTGGCTCTTCTCCGTCGAGTTGGAAAACAGCCAGAGCGGCGCGCTGCCACCCGGCAACGATGGCGGCGCGAGCCCCGCGTCGCGCTGCGCCGGCGGCTCTTCGCGCAGCAGTTGCACCTTGCCGTTCTGCGTCAGCACCTTGCCGTGCCCAAACAGCACGGGGCCCGACACTGGGCTTCGCACCGTGCCACCCGCTTCACGCAACGCCTCGAGCGAGAGGCCCATGGGCGCCACCGCCGCGAGCGCCACGCGTTTCTGGTCATCGATCGAGCCTTGCGGGTAACTCGACAGGCCAAGCCGACGCGCAAGGTCCTGGAAGATCTCGACTTCGTGCGGCACGCCCGGCGGCGGCGCCACGACCGGCCGCGACTCGCCGATCCAGTGATGCCCGTAGGCGCCGAGCAGGTCGTCGTCCTCGAGCAGCGACGGGACAGGCAGCACAAGACTTGCGCGCTTGGCGGTCTCCGTCAGGAAGACATCGGCCACTACCAGGCGCTCGATCGCGTCGAGCGCAGCAGCCACAGTAGTACTGTCAGGCAACATCGCGACCGGGTTGCCGGCGGTGACCCACATCAGGCGGATCTTGGGCGTCGCGGCGAGCAGATCCTGGCCGAGCACCGGCTCGCGCAGCACGCGCGGCGGCACTACGGCGGGACCGAACGGCGCAAAGGCCTTCCGACGCTTGAAGTAGAACGAGCAGCCGCCGCCGCTGCGGAACAGGTTGCCCGACAGCGCGCACAGGGCATCGAGGGCGCGGACGATTGCCCCGCCGCGGACCCGACGCTGCATGCCCCAGCCGACGAGGATCGCGGTCGGCCCGTCGTGGAGTTTCCTGGCGAGCGACTCCACGGCCTCGGTCGTCACGTCCGCCGCCTCGGCCCACTGGGCCACGCTGCGCGAGCGCGCCATCGCTTCAAACTCCGGCAGGCCATCGCAGAACGACGCGGCGTCCGGCACCACCCAGCCGCGGTCGAACAGCACGCGGGCGATGCCCATCGCGAGCTCAAAGTCGCCGCCAGGAGCGGGTTGGATCCGTTCGTCACAGAGGTTGGCCGCGCGGTGCCAGACCGGGTCCACCAGCACGAGCTTGGCGCCCCGTTCCTTGGCTTCCTTGAGGACCGGGACGAGGTGCGTGTTGCTGACCGTCGGGTTCTTGCCCCACAGCAGGATGTGGCGGCTGTTGCGCAGGTCGAGCAGCGCGTTGCTGTCGCTCGTGCCGAAGTCCTCGATCTGCGCCGCCTCGCCAGCACCCGAGCAGATGTCGCCCACCTTGCCGGTGACGGGGCCGAACTGGTCAAAGAACAGGTCGGCGAGCTGCTTCAGGATCCCGAGCGACCCGCCGGACCGGTAGTGGAACACCGCCTCCGGCCCCGACTCCGCGCGGACCGTGCGAAGCCAGCCCGCCGCGGTCGCGAGCGCCTCCTCCCAGGACACCGGCACGAGCTGACCGCCGCGGCGGAGCAGCGGTTGGCGCAGCCGTTCTGGACCCGCGGCGAGGTCGGGGTAGCGGCTCGTGCGGAAGCACAGGAAGCCGCGCGTCACCGGATGGGCCGGGTCCCCGGCGATCGAAGTGACCTCGCCGTGTTCGATTTTTGCGACGATGCCGCAGGCGTCGGGGCAGTCGCGGCTGCAGGTCGTGCGGCGCAGTTCGGCGGCCATGGTTGGGCGCGGAGTCTAGACGGCTTTGCGCCGCGCGCGAGTGCGTCCGACTCCGACATAGTGCGAAGACACCGCCGACGAGATCGCGCGAGAAACCGGCCCTAGAGGCCCGAATTCGAGGGGATAGCCGAGACGGCCCACTGCGGCCACGCGTCGCGAAGCGCGACCCGAACCTCACAGCGTGTTGGCGACTTTCCACCGCCCAAGCCGTGTGTTTGCAGCAGCTTAGCGGCTTCTCCCCAATACTCTCCACCCTAACAGGAGTTCGGGTCTGGCGTATTTTTCTACGACTTACTGCTTTGCCCATGGCATGGGCGGTTTCTAGCTTGCGCACTCATCAGCCGCCTCGGAGGCGGTAGCAACCAAACGGTCAACCAACAAAAACCACTGTCGTCGCCTCCGAGTCGACTGCTTCCTGAAGATCCCATTAGGGAGGAGTTCATCACACCCATGTCCAAGTCGATTGCTTCGCTGCTCACGTTCGCCGTCACCACGTCGCTCGCTCTCGCCAACGGTGGCGAGGGAGACAAGAAGAACCCGTTCCAGGGCGGCTCGGCCTGGAAGCCCGGCCAGGGCCTCCAGCTCGCGCAGGGCGAGGATTACTCGCTCAACCTCGCCGGCCAGCTCCAGGCTGGTTGGTCGTACAGCTCGGTCGAGAACGGCGATGACGCCAACAGCTTCGAGATCCCCCGCGCGCGTCTCGCCTTCACCGGCCA
>CAIYFF010000182.1 GCA_903925435.1 uncultured Planctomycetota bacterium
GTCGCCGGATCGACCGTCATGCGCACGGGGTTGCGCAGGCCGTAGCCGATGATGAGGCGCGTGAAGTCCGTCGCCGTGCCGTTCGGGTTGCTGCTCGGGCCGATCTGCGTGAACGCCGGCGCCGTCGTGCTGCCGCCCGCGGGCAGCGTGCTGACGTCGAGGCGCAGCAGCTTGCCGCGCTGGTCGTTGAGCGTCTGCGCAGGGCAGTTCGCCGCATCGTCGCCAAACGAAACGTAGAGCTTGCCGTCCGGGCCAAAGCGCAGCGATCCACCGTTGTGGTTGAAGGCCGTGTCGTTGACTGAGGCCAGCACGACGCGGCGCGACGCGGTGTTGAGCGTGACGTTGTTGCTGCCAGGAACTGCGATGTCCCCCGTGCACGTGAAGCGATCCAGCTTCAAGAACGTGTCCGCGGTCGTCGCGTACCACACGTAGATGTAGCCGTTGGTCGCAAAGCCCGGGTCGGCGCAGATGCTCAGCAGCGCGCGTTCAGAACCGGTTTCGACGCTCGGCACCGTGCCGATCGTGGCGTTCGCAGTGCCATTCCAGATCGTGACTGCGCCCGAGTAGTTGGCGATCAGCACGCGGCCATCGGGCAGGAAGGTGAAGTCGTTGGGACCGTTGAGGCCGGTCGAGATGAGCGTGTCGACGACGAAGCCAGTCGGCACGGTCTGCGCAAACGCCATGGGCGCCAGCGCAGCGAGGGAGACGGCGAGTGCCGGAACGAAAGACCGCATGCGGAGCCTTCTCGGAACGGGTGGAGGGTTGGGTACGGCGGTGGGGACCGCCGTGGTGCAAGGTCGGGCAGGGCAAGAGAGGCTAGCGAGGCCGGGTCACAACGGGAACCCGCACGATGCGACTTGTCGCCTGCGGCCGTTCCGGTAGCACTGGCTCCATGCCACAGATCGACAGCTCGGGCGCGCCGCCGAATCCGCTCCGTGGCCTGCCGCCGATTGCGCGCAGCGACGCGGTGGCGCTGGTGCTCGGCAGCATGCCCGGGACCGCGTCGCTGCAGGCGCAGCGCTACTACGCGCATCCGCAGAACTCGTTCTGGAAGGTGTTCGGCGCGCTCGTTGGCGCGCGCCCAGACCTGGGCTACGCGGAGCGAACCGACGCCCTGCTGCGCGCACGCATCGCGGTCTGGGATGTGGTCCAGTCGTGCGATCGCCGTGGCAGCCTCGACAGCGCGATCCGCCGCGCGTCGGTCGTGCCCAACGACTTCGACGCATTCGTCGCAGCGCATCCACAGTTGCGACTCGTCATCTGCAACGGCGCCACCGCGCGATCGTTCTTTGCGCGATACGTCGTTCCGCATGCGAGTGATGCGGTGAGATCGTTGCGCGTCGTGCAGGCCCCCTCGACGAGCCCGGCGCACGCATCGATGACGATCTGCGCCAAGATTGCCGCATGGCGGGGAGCGCTGGTTGATGTGGTTGAATGCGCGGCCACCTGAGCTTCGCTGAGTTCTCGGCGCGCATCTTCATGAGCACCTCAACCCTCTCTGCTCGCATCGTCTTCGCGCTCGCGCTCGCCGTCCCGGCGACTGCGCAGTGGCCCAACACGCCGACCACCAACCTCTCGGTCGCCGATGGCGCAGGCGAGCAAGTGTTGCCCAAGATCGCGGCAACCCCAGACGGCGGCAGCTACGTCGGGTGGTTTGACAATCGCAGCGGCGGCTACGAGGTGCGACTGCAGCGCCTCGACAAGAACGGCGTCGAGCAGTGGGCGCACAACGGCATTGTCGTCTCCAACAATCCGCAATCGACGTCGCTCGTCGATTGGGACCTGATTTGCGACACCGACGGATTCTGTGTGTTGACGTTCACGGACACGCGCGCGGGCGGCGATCTCGATTGCTACGCATATCGAATCGATCCAACCGGCGCGCAGTTGTGGGGCGCTGGCGGCGTCGCGTTGTCGAACAACGTCGACTTCGAAGCGAACCCGCGCGTCGTCGAGGCCACCGATGGCGACCTCGTGTTCACGTGGGTCAACAGTGGCACGCGCACCGTGCGAGTGCAGCGCCTCGATCGATCCGGCACGCCGCGCTTTGCGCAGGATGGAGTGGGATTCCTCGCCGATGCCGGCGCCACGCCGGGATTCGTGCAGATGGTCGCAAGCGATGGCGGCAGCGTGATCCTCACGTGGATGCGCGCGATCGCGTTCACCGCGCAGCGCCACTTGCACGCAATGAAGTTCGACTCGCTCGGCAACGCGGTCTGGAATGGCGGCGTGCGCTTGCCGATCTTCGACCAAGTCTCGGTGCCGATCGCGCATCAGCACAAGATGCTGCCCGATGGGTTTGGTGGCGCATACGTGTCGTGGCACTTTGCGGCCGGCACCGCGTTCAGTGCGCGCATCCAACGGCTCTCGTCCGCTGGCGCCGAGCAGTGGCCGCACAACGGCGTCGATCTCTCGACCAACACCAACAACAAGTTCGATCCCGCGATGGCGGTCGACGTCGCGTCGCAATCGGTGATCGCGTTCTTCAACGAGCGCAACGCAACGCAGTCGCAGTGGGGCATCTCCGCGCAGCGACTCGATTCGACCGGCGCTCGCCTGTGGGGCAACTCCGGCGTGACGCTCGTCCCGGTCGGCGCGGTCAACTACGTGGCCCCGCAGGCCGCGGCGTACTGCGCAGGCGCGATGGGCTTCGTGTTCGAGCAATCGCTCGGCGGCACGGCGCAGGCTCTTCGCGCGTTCCAACTCGACTTCAATGGCGTGTCGTCATGGTCGGCTCCTGTCAATGTCAGCACGTTCGTCAGCGACAAGTTGCGACTGCAGGCGATGTCGAGCGCCTCGGGCAACGCGACGCTCGCGTGGACCGACAATCGCGGCGGTAGCCCAGAACTCGTGATGCAGACGATCGGCAGCAACGCGCAACTCGCGCCTGGGCTCGCTGCCTCGACGCCGTATGGCTGCGGCCTCAATCCGGCTTCGAGCCTCGTTGCATCGGGTTCGCCCGCGCTGTGCTCGACGGTCGTGTTCTCGATCAACAACCCGCTTGGCACGCAGTCGTTTTCGCTGCCAGTGCTCGTGATGGCCACGGCGCCGTTCGTCAACTATCCGTGCGGCGTGCCGCTGCCGGGCTACGGCATGGCGGGCGCTGGCGCTGCGGGCGA
>CAIYFF010000183.1 GCA_903925435.1 uncultured Planctomycetota bacterium
CGACACGGGCTCCTCGTCCGCAGCGATTCCGCGCGAAGCCCGCGTGCCGTGCACGAAGCGATCGCGGCCATCCGGGTTCTGCAGTGGATCGAGCACGACAACGACATCGCGCAGGATCGCATCGACGATCGGATCGCCTTCGGCAGCAGCGAGGTGATGCACGAGGCGCACGCACGCTTCGCTGCCCGACGGTTCGTCGCCGTGCACGCAGTAGGCGAGCCACGCAACCGCCGGCATCGACGCCAGGATCTCACGTTCGCGCTCGACGGACAGGCCGCGCGGATCGGCGAGCTGCTTCATCGCGGACTGGATCGCAGGCAGTCGCGCAAGGTTCTGCTCCGAGCCGACCACGACGTAGGACAACTCGCGGCCCTCGATCGAACGGCCATACGAGAACCGCGCGACCTTGGGCGACGCGGCGTCGATCGCATCGAGCGCGCGCCAGAGCTCTGCGTGCAGGCTCACTTCCGCGCCGAGCGCCCGACCGAGCGATTGCTCCGGCGTCGGGATCGACGCGTCGTAGCGCCATGGACTTGGCGATTGCGCGGGCGCTTGCAAGCAACCCGCGAACGGCATCAGCAGCGAGGCGAAGAAGGACGCGCGAAGGAGTTGGCGCATGGCGCGGCGATCGTGCCGAGACACCCTGGCCTCGCGCAACGATTGCGCCGCTTCCTGTGCGATTCGCTCAGCGACGCGCGGACGCGTTCTTGCGCACGCTCACGCCGGCGGACATCCGCGCCGCGACCAATGCCGCAAGCTCGAACGCGGCCGTGTCGTTCGCGCGACGCACGAGCTGCATCGCACCCGGGACCCACTGGGCCGGGCGGCAGCCTTCGATCGCGCGCTGCAACATCCAGCGCATCGAGTGCTGGTCAGGCGCGAGACGATCGACGAGCGCCAGCGCGTTCTGCGCCGACTGCACATCGACGATCGGAGCGGAGGACGCAAACGCCTCGGCTTCGTGGCCGCGGCGCAAGGAGCGCATCACGTGCGGAAGCAGCTCGCGCATCGTCCCGTCGAGCACGACCCATCCGCGCAAAAGCGCGTCCGCGTCGTTGCCGCGCGTGTTGACGAACTTCGGAACGAGCGGTCGCAACAGTCGCGTTCGCTCGGAATCGTCCGGCAGCAGGTCATTGAGCGCGCGGACATAGGACGAGATCGCCGGGCATGCGCAGCGGGGTTCGTCGCTGTGGTCTTCGCCAGCGAGCCACGCCACCATTTCCATCGCGCACATGCCGTCGTCGCGACGGTCGTGCGCGCCACGGCGCAGGGGGAACTGATCAAGGATGCGGTTCATGTTCAGGATTCCGAAACGGGACCATCCGAACATAGCTCGCTTCGCAATCGGTGCTGGCCGCGCGCGCGCCGAGCGCAAGCCTCGCAACTCACTTCGCCATTGCGCTCTGCGGCAACGAGTCAATCGACGCAGCGGGCGTTTCGATGCCAAGCCACCACGCTGCATACACCGCTGCGAGGCCCGGAGTGCAGGCATCCGCGCATACAGCTCCGCGCTGCAGCATCGGTCCCATCGCAAGCAGCGGAACGCGGCGGTCGTAGTCGTGCGGCGTGCCATGCGACGCAGGCAGCGACGGCTCGAGCCAATACGGTTTGGCGACGATCAACACGTCGCCTGCGCGCTCGTGCGCGGCGAACGCGAGCGAACGAATCTGCAGATTGTCGTCGGCAGTGCGTCCCTCCACCTCGTGGCGCGCATATCCCCGTTCGATGCCTGGCGCGCGACTGCACGCCATGGCCGCCACTTCGCAGGCGCGGCGGAACGCTTCGTCCGCGCTGCGCTCGCCGCGCGCTTCTGCAATGCGCGCGCGATCGAGCACGAGCGACCATTCGCCCGCGTGCGCGACGAATGGCGCGCCGCCTTCGACGCCGAACTCGCGGCGCAGCGCTTGCTCTGCCGCGGCCTTGCACTGCGTATGCAACAACCCGCGGCCGCCACCGAGCCCTCGCTCCTTTGCGACTTCGGGCGGCAATCCGACTCCGTGGTCCGCCGTCAGCGCAATCGCCCACATGCCTGCGCCCACGTGCTCGTCGAGCACTGCGAAGAACGACGCGAGCAGCAGGTCGATGCGCAGCAGAGTGTCGCGCGCCTCGACGCTGTCGGGGCCGAAGTAGTGGCCCACCGTGTCGAGCGCCGAGAACGACACGCACAGCAGGTCCGCAAACTCATCCTTGCCGAGCTGCTCGCCGCGCAGCGCCGCGATCGCGC
>CAIYFF010000184.1 GCA_903925435.1 uncultured Planctomycetota bacterium
GTCGGCTCGTGCAGCTCGCGGTCGTAGACGCCTGCCGATGCCAGCGCCGTCAACGCGGCGGCATTGATCGCGAACTCGTCCGGCTTGTCGTAGGCGCCGCGGCCGTGGATCTTGTAGTAGAACTGCCCGCTCACGGACCCGCGGCTGCGGCGTGAGAAGCCGCGCGTGCGCTGGGCGCCGCGCACCTGGCTCTGCTTCACGTAGTCGATCGCGCGGTCGATCGTGTCGTCCGGCGCCTTGATGCCGATGTTGCGCGCCGCGCGCAGCGCTTGCAGTTGGCACACGGTGACCGACAAGTCGGTCTCGCGGTCGAACGGGTTGTAGCGCCAGCCGCCGTGTTGGTTCTGGCTGTCGACGATCAGGTTGACCGCGCGTTCGAGCGCGACCTTGCACTGCGCGCCGCCCGCCATTCCGTAGACCTCGGCGAGGAACAGCGTCGCGAACGCATGGCTGTACATGCGCGTGCCGGCATCGGACAAGAAGCCGTTCTCCTGCCCGTGCGCGAGCACGTAGTCGATCGTCTTCTGCACGACGTTGCCGTGGGCGCCGCGGTCAGGCAGGTGGCCTGCTGCGAGGAATGCCATCCCGCAGATTGCGCTGACGCCGAGGTGGCCACGCCCTTGTGCGATCTGCTCGCGCACGGTCAGCGCTGCATCCAGCTCGACGTAGTCGTTCTGCATCTTGTGCCCGACGATGCCGGTGAATGCGCCGCTCGCGGTCTGTCGTGCTGCGAGCCATGTGAGGCCGCGGGCCGCGGCGGACTGGGCTCGCTGCAACGCGGCGGCGTCGATCGACAGCTCCTTGTCGCGCGCCGCGGAGGCGTCGCGTGGCGTCGATGGGCTCGGCGATGCGCTGCGCTCCGTTGCGCCATCTGGCCCCTGCATGAGGGCGAGCATCGTGGCGAGTGCGAAGGCGCAGGACATCAGCGTCAGATCCTAGATCGGGCGCGCACCAGCGCTAGCCGCTCGGGTCTCTTCCCCGTGTCTCATCCGCGCAAGAACGAGTCCATGCGCGAAGCGAGATCCTTGAGCCAGGCGCGGTCGCCGCTGCGCATCTCGGCGGTGAACCACCCGTCGTAGCCGATCGCGCGCAGCTCCTTCATCACCGATGGCCAGTCGGTGTCGCCTTCGTTCAACTCGACGCCGAAGCCTGCTTTGCCGCGGCTGAAGTCTTTCACGTCGACCTTCTTGATGCGCTTGCCGAGGATCGGAACCCAGTGCTCTGGGTAGCCGAACTTGACCAGGTTGCCCGGATCGAAGTGCACGCCGACGCGCGGATGCTGCAGTTCGTCGACGAAGCGCGCGAGTTCGGTCGGCCCGAGCAAGAAGCCGTTCCAGACGTTCTCGATCAAAAGGTCGATCTCCAACTCGTCGAGCAGCGGCAGGACCTTGCGGATCTCTGCTTGCGAGCGCGACCACGCGTCGCCGTAACGCACGTCCTTCTTGACGACCGCGGGAACGAGCAGCGTCGACGTGCCGCCGTAGCGCTTGCAGTCAGAAATCGCGGTGCGCAGCGCGGCGAGGCCTTCTGCGCGCACGGACTCTTCGTTGGCCGACAGCGGCTTGTCCCAGTGCACCGAGTCGACCGTGCCGGGGATCTGCAGCCCCGTCTTCTCCTTCGCTGCGAGCACCTCATCGAGCGCGATGCCGTTGGGGCTGTCCATCTCGACGCCGTCGAAGCCGCAGTCGCGCAGGATCTCGAACTTCTCGAGCACCGAGGCTCCTTCCGCAACCATGCCGTACTTCACGGCCTTCTTCGGCGCGCGGCGCAGCGGAGCCGTCGGTTGTGCGGTTGCGGGCATCGCCATCGACGCGAACGCGGCGGCGCCGATTGCGGAAGCCAAGATCTCACGACGCGTGGGGGATTGCATGCGCATGGGCGTCATCAAGGACCAGCGGCAGGCCTTCGTCCAGAGCCTGTCCCATGTTCCTGCCGAGCAATCGCGCGCAGACTTTCGCATCGAACTTCGGACGTGTCTGCCTAGGCTTGGCCCATTCGCACTGCGCGTTCCTCTCCCATGAACGACACCTCTCGCTCCGATCGTCGGTCCTTCCTCAAGAACGCAGCCGCATCCGCCGCCGCGTTCTCCATCCCGGCTACGCAGGCAACGGGCGCCGTCTCGGCGCTGTCGCTCGCGGGCCTCGTGCACTCAGGCGCAGGCGAACCGCTGAAGGTTGGCCTCGTCGGTTGCGGCGGCCGCGGCACCGGCGCTGCACAGCAAGCGTTGATGGCCAACAAGCAGAACGTGCTGTGGGCCGTTGGCGATGCGTTCCCCGATCGCGTCAAGGACGCTGTGGGCGAGTTGCAGGAGTCGATGGACGGCCAGCAGCGCGGCGCGCAGGTGCAGGTCACCGAGGAGCGCATGTTCGCGGGCCTCGATTGCATCGA
>CAIYFF010000185.1 GCA_903925435.1 uncultured Planctomycetota bacterium
CGGCAAGTCCTCGGTGGAGAAGCTGAAGCGCGCGGGCTTCGAAGCAGGCATGTCGCTGCGCGAAGCGGTGGGCGAGCCGTCGCTGTACGGCATCGTTCCGCCGAAGGCGCGCAAGGCGTTGCAGCAGTTGGCATCCGTGCTCGACGCTGCGCGCGAGGCGTCCGTCGACAAGGGCGTGCACGGCGCGCTCGCAGCGGTCCTCGAAGGCACGCAGTATCTCAACCACGCGACCAGCCTCGGCGATCCCGAGGACATCGCGCGCGAAGAGAACATCCACGAACTCGTCAGCGACTGCGTCGCATTCGACGAGAAGAGCGACGAGGGTCTCGGCGGCTACTTGCAGCACGTGAGCCTGCTGACCTCGCAGGACCGCAGCCAGGACGACGGTCCGCGAGTGCAGATGATGACCGTGCACGCTGCGAAGGGTCTCGAGTTCGACCATGTGTTCGTTGCGGGCCTCGACGACGGCGTGTTCCCGAGCATGCGCTCGGTGGACAGCGAGCTTGGCGTCGAAGAGGAGCGCCGATTGATGTACGTCGCGATCACGCGCGGCCGCCGCTCGGTGTTCTTGAGCAGCGCAAAGGAGCGCATGGTGAACGGCGAGACGCAGCGCATGCAGGCGTCGCGGTTCATGAAAGAGATCCCGAAGGATTGCACGCAGGCATACGACTCGACGTGGCATCGCTTCGAGGAAGAGCGCGACGGCTCGGATGCGTGGAGCGTCGACCCGGATCCCGATGCGATCGTGCAGGTGCAACGCGGCATGCGCGTTCGTCACGAGTTGTTCGGCCTCGGCGTCGTGCGCAACACGTCAGGTCATGGCGCGTCGATGCGCGCGGTGGTGCGGTTTGACGACGGAGTCGAGCGCACGCTGATCCTCGAATACGCGGGGTTGCAACCGGCAGGCGAGGAAGACGCGTGGTGAGTTCGCGCGACGAGTTGCTGCAACGCTTCTCGGATTTGCTCACGGAGGCGCGCTCGCTCCACGATGCATCGCTGCTTGCCGCGATGCGTCAGCAGTTGGAGGAGCCCATCCCGAGCGCGCCCGCTGCGGCCGTTGGCGTTCTCGTCGCCGGCGAGCCATGGCACGGCATCATCGGCGAGTGCCAACCGATGCTCGATTTGCGCAGGCTGATCGGCAAGTTCGCGCCCGCGGATGCTCCGGTGTTGATCACCGGCGAGAGTGGCACCGGCAAGGAGCGCGTCGCGCATGCGATCCACGAGCTGAGCCGTCGCAGCAAGAAGCCTCTCGTCGCCGAGAACTGCGCGGCGATCCCGGAGTCGCTGTTGGAGTCGGTGTTGTTCGGCCACGTGAAAGGCGCGTTCACCGGCGCGATCAAAGATCACCCCGGGCACTTCGTGTCGGCGGACGGCGGCACGCTGTTCCTCGACGAAATCGGCGACATGAAGATGCCGATGCAGGTCAAGTTGCTGCGCGCGCTGCAGGAAGGCGAAGTGCGGCCCGTCGGCGGCGCGAAGGTGAAGAAGGTCGATGTGCGCGTGATCGCCGCGACCAACAGCAATCTCGAAGCCGCGGTCAAGGCTGGGCGCTTCCGCGAGGACCTCTACTTCCGCCTCAACGTGTTGCGCTTGTCCCTGCCGCCGCTGCGCGAACGCGGCTTCGATGCGGTGCTGATGGCGCGCAGGTTTTTGCAGTCCGCCACTGCGAGCACGGGCCGCCCGCTGCATTTCGGCAAGGCTGCCGAAGACGCGATTCTCGCCTGCAAATGGCCCGGCAACGTGCGCCAACTGCAGAACGAGATGCAGCGATTGGCTGCGCTGTGCGAAGGTCCTGAAGTGCTGCCCGCAGATCTGTCCGCCGAAGCCCGCGGCTGATTTGTGTGTCAGGGAAGCAACCGCAGGGCGGCACTTCTACCGATGTGCGAGGAGGCTAGGATGAGCCACCCTTGTGCGTGTCGGTGCCGACCGCGCAGATGCCCTGCGGCACGATTCCGCCCTCATACCAAGACCCTCTGATGTTCCTTCTTCAGGTTCTCGACGCATCCGGATCGAGTGAGGCGAGCCTCGGGTCTCCGCGCCTCGTCATCGGCTGTGCTGCGGATGCTGGCCTGCGACTCGTGGGTGCTGGCGTTGTCGCGCAGCATGCGCGCCTCGAGATGGTCGCGGGCGAGGCGCATGTCATCGCGCTGGACGGCGAAGTTCGCGTCAACGGCAAGGCCGTGGAGCGCGCGCCGATTGCGCTCGGCGATCGCATCGAACTCGGCACTGCAGTGCTCGTCGTCGCTGCGGCGGTCTCGCGGCCTTCGAGCCCGGAAGACGTGTTGTCCGGCGCTGTGCGCGCTCGCCGTGAGCCGCGGGCTGCATCGCGCTCGCAATCGGGCAGCGGCAAGTTCGTGGCCGCAGCAGCTGGAGCAGCGGTTGCGGTCGGCGCGGCCATCTACTTCTTCACGGCGGGCGGCTCGACTTCGCTGCCGCCTGTGTTTGCCGAGCTCGATCGGCTTCGGCGCGCGGGCAGCTTCGAACTCGCGCGCACGCAAGCGACGCAATTGGATTCGTGGGCAGTCGACGAAGCGCGACGCGCGGTGGTCCAGAAGGAACTGCAGCGCATCGCCGACATGGAGCAGCGCGTGCAGCGCCGCAAGGATGCGATCCTCGAGCAAGCGAGCGGTCGGACCTACGCGGAGTTCAGCGACGAGCTGAAGCGCGACGAGCGCAGCGCGAAGGACGAGGACGAACGCATCGCCGCGCGCATTGTTCGCTCTGGACTCACCGAGTTGCTGCGCGGCGCAGTGGCAAAGGCTCCGCCGCCGCCAGCGGAGAAGCCAATCGAGAAGCCTGTGCCGCAGCTCGCGACCACGAATTCGTCCGCGAGCAAGCCTGTGCCGTCGCCCTCGCAGCCTGCGCCTGCGACCGTGGCAACCGCGCAGCAGGAGGACCGCCCCGCGCCGAGCGACGCGCCGACTCCGGTGCAGTTGCCGGCCACCAACTCGGACACCAACGCGCCGGCGTCGCGTGACGATGTCGCGGCGGCCATCGCGCAGGCGATGGAGTCCGTCGCGCGCAGCGACTTCGCGCAAGCATTGGCGCAGCTCGAACTCGCGCTCGGCGTCGCTGCCGCAGCAGATCGCGATCGGCTTGCGCAGCAGATGGAGTCCATCCGCGCCGCGGCGAAGGCACAGCTGGAGCAAGTGCTCTCCCGCGCGCGCAATGAAGCGGAGCAAGGCCGCATCCGTAGTGGCATCGACGCGCTGGCCGAGGCTTCGCCGCGATTCCCGGCGACGGGGCCGTTCGCTGCGATCCCTGCGTTGCTCGACGAGTTGCGCCGCCGTGAAGCATCCGGCATCAGCGGCATGCCGCTCGATGTCGCGAGCGAGTCTGCGCGTCGGCGCACGCTGGAATTGCTCGCTCCGAGCCTGATCCGCATTCGTGCGCTCGAGACGGACGGCGATTTCGCCGGCGCTCGGGTCGAGATCCAGAAGGCGGCGGCCAGCGTGCGCGATTCGGATCGCGAATACGCGACGCGCCTGGACCTTC
>CAIYFF010000186.1 GCA_903925435.1 uncultured Planctomycetota bacterium
AGACGCACTTCGGCGACTCGGTCCGCTTCAAGTTCGGCAAGGTCGACTTCAACAGTGAGTTCGCGTTCAGCGAAGTCGCGAGCGAGTTCATCACTCCATCCGCCGGCATCACACCGACCGTGCAGTCCGGCCCCACGTTCCCCAACCCCGCCACGTCCGCAAACCTGTTCGTGACGCCATCCGAGTCGACCTATGTCGGCGTCGGCGTCTACGACGGAGCTGGCGCAGTCGGCGTCAACACCGGAAGCCAGGGCTTGTCCGGCTTCTTCCGCGACGACGAGAGCGACTCCTACTTCACGATCGTCGAAGCCGGCGCAGGCTGGACCGGCGGCAACACTTGGGGATCTGGCCGCATCGCACTCGGCGGCTGGCACCACGGCGAACGCTTCTCCCGCTACGACGGTGGAACGGAGCGGGGCGCGAGCGGCGGCTATGCGATCCTCGATCAGATCGTTTGGCGCGAGAACCCGGAGGATGCGGAAGACCACCAAGGCCTCGGCTTCACGGCGCTCGTCGCATGCTCTGGCAGCGCCGACGTCGTGACCGTGCCGCTGCACCTGCAAGCGGGCGTGGTCTGGACCGGCGCGATCGAAGGGCGCGATGACGATGCCATCGGGCTGCTCATCACGCATGTCGAACTCAGCGACGCACAGGGCAGCCCTTACCAAGAGGCGGAGACGATCTTCGAACTCGTCTACAAGCTGCAACTCACGCCCGCAGTGATCCTGCGTCCCGACATGCAGTATGTGATGAACCCAGGCGGCGACCCCACGCTCGACGACGCACTCGTCGGGATGCTCCGAATGGAAATCGTGTTCTGAATTGGCCCATGCCATCGAGCACGCAAAGCCCAGATCCCGCCTACCGCAATCCAGCGCGCTACAATTCGAACGACCGGAACGAAGGAGAACCCAACATGCGCAAGATCCTGATCCTCGCCATCCTCTCCATCCTTACTGCTTCGCTCGACGCGCAGCAGAGCGGCCGCCATTTCCGCCGCCCGGGCCGCACGCCGGAAACTCCTGCTGTGATGACGCAGACGGCGGAGGCAGCAGCCAAGCCTTCGGCCAGCCATCGTGTGCAACCGATGCGCAAGTTGCGCAGCGGTCGCGCGTGGTCGTCCTACCACTACTCGCGCATGCCGCAGTCGAGCCCTGCTAGCTCGGGCCCTTCGGTGACGGACGCGAGCGCTTCCAAGAACACCGCGCGCAAGAGCCCGTTCTGGGGCCGCACCCTGCGCGGCTGAGCCGTTCAGGATCGACGACGGACTCCGTCACTCACCCTTCGGCGCGAGCACGATCTTGTCGCGGCGCCGGAACATGATCTTGATCGGCACCTCGGTGCACCCGAACGAGTCGCGCAAGACGCGCGCGAGATAGCGCTCGTACTGCCCGCGGAACAGCTTGGGCTCGTTGACGAACACGAGGATCTGGATCGGCTCGGTGCCGACCTGCGTTCCGTAGAACAGCTTCGGATACTGGCCGCGGCCCTGTGGCAGCAGCTTGTCGCGAGCGATCTGCAGCACTTCGTTGAGCTTCGGCGTCGCGAACTTCATCTGCGCCTGCTTCTGCAGGTCGAACAGGATGCGGATGGCGGCGTGGACGTTGCGCCCTTCCTTCGCGGACAAGAACGCAACCGGCGCGTGGTCGAGCTGCGGCAACTGTTGGCGCAGGTATGCGTCCCACTTCTCCAGATCGAAGTCCTCGACGAGGTCGATCTTGTTGCCGACGAGCAGCACGGGCTTGTGCACTTCGGCGCAGTATGCCGCGACGCTCTTGTCGACCTGGCTCACCTGCTCGCGCACGTCGAACATGTGCACCACGACGTCGGCGCGGCGAATGCTCGCGGTCGCGCGCGTGTGCGAGAACAGTTCGATCGCGTGCTCGAGGCTCTTCTTCTTGCGCACGCCGGCCGTGTCGATCGCCATCATGCGCTGACCATCGAGCCAGAACTCGACGTCGATCGCATCGCGCGTGGTGCCAGGGATCTCACTGACGATGACGCGCTCTTCGCCGCACAGCTGGTTTACGAGAGTCGACTTGCCGGAGTTGCGCTTGCCGACGATCGCGAACGACAGCGGCTTGTCGCCAACCACCGCCTCATCCGGCTCGGCCTCGGGCAACGCGTGCAACAGCGCCTCGACGAGATCGTGGATGCCGAAGCCTTCCTTCGCGCTCGTGATCATCGGGTCGCCGAAGCCAAGTCGCTCCCACGCCGCGCTGAGCAGTTCGTCCGAACGACTCTCGACCTTGTTGGCGACGAGGATCACGCGCTTGCTGATCTGACGCAGACGGCGCGCGACGAGATCGTCGCCAGGAACGCGACCTTCCTTGCCGTCGACGACGAACAGGATCAGGTCCGCGGTCTCGATCGCGACCTGGATCTGCGCCTCGATGTGGTCCTTGAGCAAGGCCTCGTCGACCATGCCGAGCCCGCCGGTGTCGACCAGCTCAAAGCGCCGGTCCTCGCGTTCGACGATGACCGCGACGCGGTCGCGCGTGACGCCGGCGGTCGGCTCCACGATGGCGACGCGCCGACCCGCGATCCGATTGAGCAGGCTGGACTTGCCGACATTGGGTCGGCCGACGATCGCGACGCGGGGCAGTGCCATGAAAGGGGCGGGGAGGCTACGGGCTGAGGGCCCAATCTCCTAAGCATTGCCAACCAGGTTGGGCGATGCGCCGCATCCGCCGGCCCGGAATGCGGCGTAGTCCGGGCTGCGACGCAGAAGTGGCACGAGCCCCCTTCCCTGCCTACCCTGTTCGGCCCAACTGGCCGACCAAACCCCGATGGCCACGCACACGATGACCATGAAGTCCGCGCACAAGCCCGACCTCGCGCTGATCGACCGTATTACCCGCCGCGCCTTCGCGCACATGGTGGCGATGATCCACATCGCCAACAACCGACCCGACGCGGACCGCACCGACCCCAAGGTCGGCGGCCACCCGGCGGCCTGTGCGTCGAGCCTCGACTTCTTGTCCGTGCTCCACTTGCTCGTGCGCGAACCCGGCGACTTCGTCTGCTGCAAGCCGCACGCGTCGCCGGTGGACCACGCGCTCAACCACGCGCTCGGATTGTTCCGCCATGCCGACGGCCGTTGGTTCGACGAGGACGAGGCCGAGGCGGTGATGCATCGCCTCCGTAGCTTCAGCCACGACGGCAAGCCGGTGTTCCAGAGCTACCACGCCGAAGTGGACCCGGACGGCTGGCGCTTCTTGCCGTCTGGTTCGGTCGGCATCCCGCCCGTCAACGCGGTCTACCTCGCGCTCGCATATCGCTACGCCCGCCAGCACGGCTGGGACGTCGATCAGCCGCACTTCTGGTGCATGATGGGCGACAGTGAGTTCCGCGAAGGCTCGCTGCTCGAGGTGATGCCCGAGGTCGCAGAGCGCGAACTCGGCAACCTCACCTGGATCATCGACTACAACCGCCAGAACCTCGACGGCACGCGCATCCCCAACAACCGCGGCCTGCACGGCACCGATGCGGACCGCATCGAGCGCACCGCGGTCGCCAACGGCTGGGAAGTCATCCAGCTGCGCCACGGCACGTTCCGCAAGTCGATCTTTGCCAAGCAAGGCGGCAAGGCGCTGCAGACCGTGATGGAGACGAAGCTCTCCGACTACCACTTCCAGGCGCTGGTGTGGAAGCGCGACGCGAAGTCGATGCGCGAAGCGGTGATCGCGGCCGACAGCAGCTGCAAGAAGCTGATCGAGTCGCTGTCCGACGACGAAGTCGTCCGCCTCTTCTACGACGTCGGTGGCCACGACCATCAGGCGATCCTCGA
>CAIYFF010000187.1 GCA_903925435.1 uncultured Planctomycetota bacterium
GTCATGACGAGCGAGATTCTCCGCCAGATCGAAGAGCGCGCTCGCGGCGCTGGCTTCGACCTGATCGGGCTCGTCGACACGGCGCGGTTTGACGCGGGTCAACCGACCGAACTGCGCTGCGCGCGCGAACTTCCCGGCTGCGGCACCGCGATCGTGCTGGCCTGCGGCAGCCCCGGGAGCCCGCAGTGGAACGCGCCCCGAGAACTCGCGGCGACGATCTCGCAAGCGGGCCACCGCGCCCGGGTCGCAGAGCCGATGCAAAGTCGCCTACGATTTGCCGCGCTCGCCGAAGCCGCCGGCCTCGGCACCGTGTCGCCGGTGATCCATCGGCTGCTGCACCCCCAGTTCGGGCCGCGCGTCATGGTGGGGGCCGTCGTGCTGGTCGAAGGCTCGCCGTTTGGTCCGATCGCGGATGCCTCGATCGCCGACCGCTTTCAGCCGTGCTGCCACTGCTCGCGGCCGTGCCTCACTGCGTGCCCGAGCGAGCGCTCGACGGGCCACGGCCACGTCGACGAGCAGCAGTGCACGACCGAGCGCAACGGCGGCGGCTGCGCCGACGCGTGCAACGTGGTGCGGAGTTGCCCCGTTGGCGCAGGCCAAGCAATGCCGACTCACGTGGAGCGCGAGCGCCATCGGTTTGAACTGCACCGCGCGCTCGCCATGCAAGGGCGCGGGCTGCTGCCGATGATTCGACGGTGGATTGGGTTCTGAGAGGGCGGGGCCAGATCGGTGTGGCGCGAGTCTGATCGGAAGAGCTGTCTGTGCAATTGGTCGCAGGCCTCGAATGCCCGAACGGATTCGAAGCAGGGCAGTCCAATCCGCTCCTGCTCCCGTCTCTTGGGGCCGCCTCCATGTCCTCGGTGACGGCGGCGAAGTTTGGCATGCTGCGACTCGGTTGCGGCCGACCCGTACGCCTGCGCGCAATGCCCTCCTAGGCAAGCGTTGACCCCTCGCCGAGCCCGGCCTATCGTCCCCCGCCCTTTCTCCGGCCCCAGCCCCTCCACTCGCCTCGTGCGCAAGACCATCTCGATCGCCGACTTCGTCGTGGGCGGCGACACGTTCGCCGTCATGGCGGGGCCGTGCGCGGTCGAGACCAAGGAGCAGCTGTTTGCGTCGGCGGATGCCGTCGCTGCGGCAGGTGCTGCACTGCTGCGCGGTGGGGCGTTCAAGCCGCGAACGTCGCCGAAGTCGTTCCAGGGTCTCGGCACCGCAGGGCTCGAGCTGCTCTCGCTCGCATCGCAGCGGACGGGCTTGCCGGTCGTCACCGAGGTGCTCGATCCGCGTGACGTCGCCGCAGTGGCAGAGCACGCCGCCGTGCTGCAGATCGGCGCGCGCAACATGCAGAACTTCCCGCTGCTGCGCGAAGTGGGTCGGCAGCGACTGCCGGTGCTGCTGAAGCGCGGGCCCGCCGCCACGGTCGAAGAACTGCTCTACGCCGCGCAATACGTGACCAACGAGGGCAACGGCAACGTGATCCTCTGCGAACGCGGCATCCGCAGCTTCGACCCATCGACGCGCTACGTGCTCGACCTCGCGATCGTCCCGGTGCTGCGCGAACGCACGGACCTGCCGATCGTCGTCGACCCGAGCCACGGAACCGGCCGTTCGTCCCTCGTGCGCCCGATGGTCCTCGCGGCCGCGGCCGCTGGCGCGGATGGCGTGATCGTCGAGGTGCATGCGGACCCCAGCAAGGCGCTCTGCGATGGAGCTCAGGCGCTGCTGCCGACGGATTTCGCGCAAATGATGGTCGACCTTCGGCGGCTGTTGCCGATGCTGGGTCGCCGCCTTTCGCGTCCGAGCGCTGCCGGCCACGCGACACCTGCCCAGGGAACCATTTCCGACGAGTTCATCGCGCCATGACGCACAAGAGTCGCAAGCCGTACATCGCCGGCAACTGGAAGATGAATCTGGACCGTTCCAAGTGCTTGGACATGGTCAAGATCATCAAGAGTCGGCTCGGGGACGGGAACGACCGCGAAGTGGCGGTGTTCGCGCCTTCGATCTACCTCGCGGATGTGACCGCGGTCGCGCAGGGCTCGCCGCTCGGTGTCGGCGGCCAGAACCTCTGGTACGAAGAGAACGGTGCGTTCACGGGTGAAGTCGCGGCGCGCATGCTGCGCGAAGTTGGCGCGGACCGCGTGCTGGTCGGCCACAGCGAGCGACGCCACGTGTTCCACGAGCCCGATGAGTGGATGGGCCGCAAGGTTCGCGCTGCGTTGGATCGCGACCTGCTGCCGATCTACTGCGTCGGCGAGACGATCGAGGAGCGCCGCGGCAATCGCACGGACCGCGTGATCAAGCGCCAGCTGGATGCCGGCTTCGAGAAGGTTCGCCCCGAGGACGCGCATCGCATCACGGTCGCCTACGAGCCCGTGTGGGCGATCGGCACGGGCGAGACCGCGACGGTCGAGCAGGCCGCCGCCGTGCACAAGATGATCCGCAAGTGGATCGCGCAGCGCCTCGGCGACGAGGCCTCGCAGATCACGCGCGTCATCTACGGCGGCAGCGTGAAGCCCGACAACGCCAAGCAACTCATGGCTGCAGAAGACATCGACGGCCTTTTGGTCGGCGGCGCCAGCCTGCAGGCCGACACGTTCATTCCCATCATCGAATACGACGCGCGATGAGCCTCGCACTGCACTACATCTCCTGGGTCCTGTTCTTCCTGTCCTCGGTCCTCCTCATCGCAGTGATCCTGCTGCAAGAGGGCAAGGGCGGCGGTCTCGCAGAGGCGTTTGGCGGCGTCGGCGCTGAGACGTTCGGCGTCAAGTCGGGCGGCATCAACAAGGTCACGATGACCCTCGCCGCTGTGTTCTGCATCTCCGCGTTGGTCATCAACGCGACCTGGAACCAGTGATGCATCGCTGCGGCCGCGCCTAGTCGCGGCCCTTCCCGCACGGGGGACCTGTGAGCGCAGCGACTTGGAGCATGACGGGAACGGGCTCGGCCGCTGGCGCCACTGAGGCGGGCCAGCTGCGCATTGAGCTACGTTCGGTGAACGGACGCGCACTGCAGTTGAAGCAGCGCCTTGTCCGTGAGATCTCGGGCCTCGAGTCCGTGTTCGAGGACGAAGTGCGCAAAGTGATCGGCCGCGGCAGCGTGACGCTCGCGGTCGAGCGTTCTGCGTCGGCGTCGCCGTTGCCGGATCGCGCGCGCTTGCAGCAGATCGCTGCCGACATGCGATCGCTGGCGCGCGACCTCGGGCTCGACGAACGGCTCACGCTGCGCGATGTGTTGGAGCTCGCTTCCAACGCGCCGTCGACGTTCGATCGCGAGGACTGCCCCAAGCTGATCGCGTTGCTGCGCGTCGCCATCGCGGATCTGCAGGACCATCGCGCGCAGAGCGGCGCAGAGACCGTTGCGGCGATGTGCGCCGAACTCGACGCGCTGGATCAACTGCGCGAAGAGGCACTGAAGCGCGCGCCAGCGATCGTCGACGATCATCGCGCGCGGCTCGTGTTGCGCATGCGCGAGTTCGTCGCGTCGCACGCTCTCGATCTCGACGAGGGCGCGCTCGTGCGCGAAGTCGGCATGTTCTCCGAGCGCGTCGATGTCGAAGAGGAGCTGCAGCGGCTGGGCGCACATCTGCGCGAACTCCGCACCGTGCTCAACAAGGGTGGCGCGATGGGGCGCAAGCTCGAGTTCTTGCTGCAAGAAGCCCTGCGCGAGACCAACACGCTCGGCTCCAAGTCGCCTGATGTCGCGATGGCGCACTGCGTCGTTGCGATGAAGGGCGCGATCGACAGGCTCAAGGAACAGGCGGCCAACCTCGAATGAGCGGCAAGCTGGTGGTGATCTCGGGGCCTTCGGGCGCTGGCAAGACCTCGGTCTGTCGCGCGCTCAAGCAATTGCCCGGCGTGGAGTTCTCGGTGTCCGCGACGACGCGCGCGCCGCGCGCCGGCGAGCAAGCTGGCGTTGACTACCACTTCCTCTCGCGCGAAGAGTTCGAACGCCGCGCGCAGCAAGGCGACTTCCTCGAATGGGCCGCCTACAACGGCAACTGCTACGGCACGCCGCGCTGGCCGATGGATGAAGCGATCCGCGCGGGCCGCACGTTCTTGCTGGAGATCGAGGTCGCGGGCACGCGTCAACTGCGCGAGAAGAGCGTGGCGGGCGTCTACCTCTTCATCTCGCCGCCGAGCATCGAGGAGCTGAAGAATCGCCTGGTGCGCCGCGGAACGAACACCGAGCAAGACATCGAGTCGCGCGTGCGCATCGCGCGCGAGGAGATCGAGGCTGCGCAACAGGTCGTCGCGGGAAGGCCGCTCTACGACCACACGATTCCCAACGTGGACCTCGAGCAGACGATCGCGCGCGTGGCGGAACTGATCGGAGTCCGTCGGTGAGCGCGCGGCGGCAAGCGCTGCTCGGCATCGGCGGCGGCATCGCTGCCTACAAGCTCGCGTTCGTAGCCAGTCGACTCGCGCAACGCGGCGTGTCGGTGCGCGTCGCGATGACGCCGCGTGCCGTCGAATACGTCGGCGCGCTGACGTTCGAAGGGCTGTCTGGCAAGAAGGCGATCCTGTCGTCGACGCAAGTCGATGCAGATGGCTCGCCGCCGCACATTGTCGCGGCGCGCGAGGCCGACGTGTATGCGATCGCTCCGGCGACCGCCGACTTGATCGCGCGCCTCGCCGCAGGCGCCGCCGATTGCGCGGTCACGCTGCTCGCGCTGACGTGCCGGTGTCCGATCGTGCTGTGTCCCGCGATGAACGACGCGATGTGGCTCAACCCCGTCGTGCAAGAGAACGTCGCTTTGCTGCGAGCCCGCGGCATGCGCGTGCTGGGCCCCGTCACCGGGCACCTCGCCGAAGGCTACGACGCGATCGGTCGCATGGTGGAGCCCGACGCGATCCTCGCCGAGATCGAGAGCTTGCTCGCGGTGCGCCCGTGACGCTGCGCGCATATCGCATCACTGGCGCGTTCGCCCAGGATGCGCTGGAACTGCTGCATGCGGTCACAGACGTGCGCGGTGCGCTCGAAGAAGACGACGCAGTGACGGTGTGGCTCGACGACGCGCTGCCCGACATGCCGTTCGATGGACTCGAGATCTTTGAGTTGCCCGCAGCCGTCGCCAATGCGTCTTCCACGGGGCTCGAGAACGACCAGCCAATCCTCGTTGCGGAGGACTTGCTCGTGCGTCCGCCTTGGGTCGAACGGCCCGCGACGTTCACGGGCATCGAGTTGATCGTGCCGCGCGGTATGGCCTTTGGCAGCGGCGAGCACGACAGCACGCAAGCGGCGTTGTTGGCGTTGCACGCGGCATGGAACGATCCAGTGAGCTTCGCCGACGTCGGCACTGGGTCCGGGATCCTCGCGCTCTACGCGATGACGCGCGGTTGCCGGCGCATCGAGGCGTGCGACGTCGAGGAGCCTGCGGTGCTCGCTGCGCGCGAATTGCTAGAAGGCGCGGACGTCACGCTCGGCGGCCCGGAGACGATGCCGTGGCGCGCAGACTTCGTCGTCGCCAACCTCACTGCCAAGGAGCAGCACGCTGCGTTGCCCGCGATCCTCGATCGCTGGACGCAGCGCGGGCCGCTCGTCCTGTCGGGCATGCGCGAGCACGAAGTGGATGGCGTGGCCGCGCGGTTGCCGCGTGTCGATGCACGCTGCGTGCGCGGCGCATTCACGGCACTGACTGTGCTGCCTTCGGCTTGAGGTAGACGTCGAATCGCACGCGCTCGCCGTCGATCGAGAACGACGGCGCTCCCGCGAGCGGTTGTTCGTGCGGGTGGCGTTTCACGACGACGCGCTCGCGCGCGGCAAGGAACGCGCGGTGCACGAGAACGTCCTGCGATCCCGGCTGGCCAGCGAGCAAGCGGCACACCTGCATCTCCTTCTTCACTTGCGCGCGACCTTGCGTAGGGAACATCGGGTCCAGCA
>CAIYFF010000188.1 GCA_903925435.1 uncultured Planctomycetota bacterium
GCCTGGCTCTGCTGCCGGATGTCCTCCGCGAGCAAGTCGAGCGTCGCCATGAGCGAGCGCTTCTGCCAGAGGTCGTTGACGGCCCCCATCGCAAGGTCGAGCGAGTCGCCAGCGACGTAGGGCCGGGCGAAGAACCGCACGAAGAACGGCGGGATCAGTCGGATCAGCGGGTTCACGGGAGGCGGGGATCATGGCGACGGCCCGCGGGGAAAGCCAACGCACCGAGCCCTCATGCCGCGGCGGCAAAACGCCGATGACATGGGCCAAGGCAGGGCAGGCAAGCATGCGGATCGTCTACGTATTTGAGCGCACCGACCAACTCTGGGGCGGCGTCAAGGTCGCACTAACCGACGCCAACTGGCTCGCTGCGCGCGGCCACGACGTCACCGTGGTCAGTCGATCGGGACCGCCGTCTTGGATGCAGGTCCGCTGCGCCTTCGTGCAGCAGGCGACGCTCGATGCAGCCGCCATGCCCGAGACCGACGTCTACGTCGGCACGTTCTGGACCACCGTGCCCTTCGCGCGCGATGCGGCGGAACGGCGCGGTGCCGCCTGCGTGCACTACTGCCAAGGCTACGAAGGCGACAACCCGGAGTTCGCGGCGCATCGAGAACGCATCGAGGCGGTCTACCGACTGCCCGGTGTGCGCCACGTGACGATTGCCCCGCACCTGACGCAGTTGCTCCGCGAGCGCTTCGGTCGCGAAGCGGACGAAGTCGTCTACGTCGTCGACCACGAGACGTTTCGTGCCCACCTGCCGCGCGCCCGCGAAGCCTCTGCGCCGCTGCGCGTGGGGCTCGTCGGCCCCTACGAAGTGCCGTGGAAGGACATCAAAACCGGGCTCGAAGCCTGCAAGCTCGCGGCCGCCGCGGGCCAACCAATCCAACTCGTGCGCGTCACCAACACCGCGCCTCATCGCGACGAGCAAGGCCTGCCGTTCGATGTGGAGTGGCACACGCGCGTGCGGCCTTCGGACATGGGCGCGATCTATCGTTCGATGGACGTGTTCCTCGGAACGTCGAGCGGCGCCGAAGAAGGCTTCTTCTTGCCCGCCGTCGAAGCGATGGCGAGCGGCGTGCCGTGCGTGCTGACCGACATCCCGTGCTTCCGATCGCATGGCGACGGCGAATACGCGCTGTTCGTGCCGGCGCGCGATCCTGCGGCCATGGCCGAAGCGCTGATCGGCGCAGTGCGCGTTCCGGATGTCGCTGCGGCGCTGCGCGAGAACGGCATCGCCGCTGCACAGCGCTACACGCAGGATGCGCATGGGCAAGCGATCGAAGCGGCATTGCTGCGCGCGGCCCAATCGGTTGGTCGCAACGACGCGATTACGCCGCAACTCGACGCCGCGTCGCAGCGGCTCGTGCACGAACTCGAACTCGCCGCCGCCGATGCCTCGATGCACGGCGACGAGGCCGCGGCCTCGCGCTTCTTGTCTGCCGCGCTCTGCCTCAAAGCCGAGGACGCGGAGTTGCACAACCGCATCGGCGTGTCGCTCTACGGCCTCGGTGACGCGGAGTTCGCGCGCGCGTGCTTCCAGCGCGCACTGCGACTCGATCCGACCAACGCGGACGCGACGGACAACCTGCTCCAGATCGGCAACGCCTGACCGCCAAGCCACTCCATGCGCATCCTCTGCAACCTTCCGCTCGAGTGCTTCGACGACCGCAAGAACCTCCGCGGCGTCGAACTGTGCACGTTCGGTCCTGCCGATCGCATGCTCGTCGACGGCGTGCACTTCCCGTTTGACGTCGCGTTCGATCCGTCGCGTCAGTCGATCGACCAACTGCTCGCGTCGCTGCCAAACGGCTTCCAGCCAGACCTCGTGATGATCTGGTGGCCGGACCAAGAGCCGCTGCCTGCGAACTTCGAGAACTGCCCCGTTCCGACGGTGGGCATCGTCTCGGACTACAACTTGTCGCTGCCGACCACGACGCGACTGCAACCGTTCTTCGACGTGTTGCTGTGCGATCGCGCAGGCGTCGACTTGTTTGCGCAGATGGGCTACCCCGACGTGCGCCACTTCTGCCAATACACGTGGAAGCGCCCATTCCACGATCGCTCGCCAGACACCGTGCGCGACCTCGACGTCGCATTTGCGGGCAATCTCAATCCAGCGGTGCAGCGCGAACGCGCGCCGTGGATCGCGCGGCTGTGCAACCTGGAGTCGCGCGGCGCGAAGGTGGCGGTGCATCAAGGCGTGAAGGGCTCGGCCTACGGCGACTTGCTCGCGCGCGCGCGCATCGGCTTCAACCGATCGATCCGCGGCGAGATGAACCTACGCGCATTCGAAGTGCCTGCATGCGGCGCGCTCTTGATGATGGAGCGGGAGAACCTCGAAGTGCGCGACTTCTTCGTCGATGGCGAAGAGTGCGTGCTCTATGGCGAGGATGACTTCGAAGCGATCGCGCTCGAACTGCTGCGCGACGAACCGCGCCGCGCGCGCATCGCGAAAGCCGGTCATCGCCGCGCGCAACAGCACACGCTCGGCAATCGCATGCCTGCGCTGCTGTCGCTGCTCGCGCAAAAGGGCCCAGGACGTTCGCGCAATGGCGCAGCCGCAGCCAAGCTCGGCCGCGCGGAAGCGATGCTGACGACGTGGGCACACGGGGACGCGACGCTCGCCGCGGCGATGGATGCCGTTCGCGCGGCGCCGGACGACGCGCGCGCGCTCAATGTGCTCGCCGTCGCAACGCTGCGATGGAAGGGCGTCGCCGCCGCGCGCGACGCAGTCTCGTTGCTGCACCGCGCGTGCTCCGCCGACGCTGGCTTCGCGCCCGCGGCGTGGAACCTCGCGCACGTTCTGCATGGAAGCGACCGCCAGGATCTCTACCTGAAGGCCGCCGAAGAGGCGCAGCGCCGTGCGACGCACGCGCGCGATTGCTCTCAGATCAGCGGGCCGCTGCTGCCGCTCGGCTACTCGGCGCAATCCATCGACTGGTCCCGCGCGCTGCAGCACGCATGGCGCACGGCCAAGCCGTCAGCGACCGCGCACCTGCTGCAACCGCAGCGGACGGAGTTGCGGCCGCCGTCGCCAGCGCTCGCCTGATACGGCCGCTACGCGCAGCGCTCGCCTCCGCCGACTGCGCGCTTGCGCCCCACCGTGCCCTCGCCACGATGCGCGCTCCCCTCACGGAGCACTCCATGCAGAAGCACACGTGGTCGTTTTATCGGGCTGGCGGCGTCGACCAGGTCCAGTTGCAGCGCGGCGCCGACATCCTGCGGCTCGACGAGCTCGATTTGAAGCTGTGGGTCGCGCTCAGCTGTCCCGTCAAGGGACTCGAGATCGACGAGCGCACGCTGCAACTGCTCGACACCGACAATGACGCGCACGTGCGTCCGCCGGAGATCCTCGCAGCCGTGAAGTGGCTGCGCGAAGCGCTGATCAACGCTGACGGGCTCGCAAACGGCGAAGACGGCGTGGACCTCGCGAACCTGCGCAAGGACACCGACGAAGGCAAAGCGCTGTTCGCGTCGGCGCAGCACATCCTGAAGAGCCTCGGCAAGAAAGGCGGCGTGATCACGGTCGCGGACGCGGAGAAGACGTCGGACGTATTCTCCAACGCGCAGAAGAACGGCGACGGCATCGTGCCACCGGAGATGCTCGACGATGCGGACCTTCGCCGCGCGGCGGAAGACCTCGTGAAGTGCACCGGCGGCGCGCTCGATCGCAGCGGCAAGCTCGGCTTCGACCAGAAGCAGATCGAGACGTTCTTCACCGCGTGCGCGGACTTCGACGCGTGGCGTTCGATTGCCGAAACGGACCCTCAGACCGTGATGCCGTTTGGCGCAGCGACCGAATCGGCATACGCGGCGTTCGCCGCCGTGCGCGCAAAGATCGACGACTACTTCGGCCGCTGCCGACTCGCCGCGTTCGATCCGCGCGCACTGACTGCGGTCAATCGCGAGCAAGAGGCCTACATGGCCGCCGCTGCGAAAGACCTCACGATCACCGCGAGCGAGGTCGCGCACTTCCCGCTCGCGCGCATCGAGCCCGGCATGCCGATGCCGCTATCGAAGAACGTGAACCCCGCGTGGGCCGACGCGCTCGCTGCGTTCTCGTCCGCGTGCTGCGCGGGCAAGGACGCCATCGACGACGCGCAGTGGGCCGCGTTGTGCAAGCAACTCGATGCGCATGCTGCGTGGATGGCGAAGAAGGCTGGCGCGATCGTCGAACCGCTTGGCATTGAGCGCGTTCGCGAGTTTCTGGATGGCAGCGCGCGCGCTTCGCTGGAGGCCGCGGTCGCAGCCGATCTCGCCGTGGCTCCCGACGTGGACGCGATGGCGCGCGTCGAGAAGCTTGCGCGACTGCACCGCGACTTCGCGACGCTGCTCAACAACTACGTCAGCTTCTCTGACTTCTATTCGCGCAAGGGCGCGATCTTCCAAGCGGGCACGCTGTTCCTCGACGGCCGCGAACTCGACCTCTGCTTCGCCGTCAACGACGCAGGCAAGCACGCGACGCTCGCGGCGATGGCGAAGAGCTACCTCGCGTATGTCGACTGCACGCGACCCGGATCGCCCAAGATGCAGATCGCATGCGCGTTCACGGCGGGCGAGAGCGACAACCTGTTTGTCGGCCGCAACGGCATCTTCTACGACCGCAAGGGCCGCGACTGGAACGCAACGATCGTCAAGATCGTCGACAACCCGATCAGCATTCGTCAGGCCTTCTGGTCGCCATACAAGAAGCTCGTGCGATGGATCGAGGAGACGGTCGCCAAGCGCGCCGCCGAAGCCGACACGCAGGCGACCGCGAAGCTGCAGACCGTTGCAAGCAAGGCTGGCGAAGCAGCGGCAACCGGCAAAGCGCCGGTCGACGCAGCGCCGAAGAAGATGGACATCGGCGTGCTCGCTGCGATCAGCGTCGCGATCAGCGGCATCACCGCAATCGTCGGCA
>CAIYFF010000189.1 GCA_903925435.1 uncultured Planctomycetota bacterium
GACGCTGCGTTCGCTCGTGCACACGCAGATCGTCAACGATGTTCGGGCCGAGTACCTCTCGACGTGGCAAGACCGCGGTCAACTCTCGGCCAACTTCGGCGAAGTGCGACTGCTCACGACGATGCCCGGCATCCTGCTCGAGCTCGCATTCCACGACACGCCAGGCTCCGTCGACCTCAACGCAATCCACGACCCGCGCTTCCGCTACCTTGCGGGCCGCGCGATCGCGCGCGGCGTGCTGCGCTACTTCCAGCCAGCAGCAGCGTTCCCACCCGAGCCGCCGACGTCGCTGCGAGTAGTGCAAGACGGCGCGCGTGGGCTCCGCGTGTCTTGGACCGCCGCAGCGAACGCGACGAGCTACGTCGTCGAAGGCTCGCCGGACGGCAAGGGCTTCGTGCCGCTCGCGACCGTGACCGGAGCGAGCACCTGGTCGACAGGGCCACTGCCGTTCGATTCCGTGATGTCGTTCCGCGTGCGGAGCAAGAACGGGTCGGGCCAGAGCTTCCCGACGGAGGCGCTTTGCGCCGGAACGGACCATCTCGGGCAAGCGCAGGTCTTGCTCGTGCAGGGCTTCGATCGCTTGAACCGCACGGTTCCCGTTCGCGCGAACACCAAGGACTTCCTTGCCCGCTTCGGTCGCGCGATCCGCGACGGCGCGAACTTCTCTGTGGGATTCGACGCGTGCTCCAACGAGGCCGTCAAGTCAGGCCAAGTCGCGCTCGCCAACTACAAGGCGGTGATCTGGGCCAGCGGCGAAGAGAGCACGACCGACGAGACGTTCGACGCGACGGAGCAGTTCTTGATCACGGGCTACCTCAACTTCGGCGGCAGGCTGTTTGTCAGCGGCGCGGAAATCGGCTGGGACCTCGATGCACAAGGAACGGCGATCGATCGAGCCTTCTACAACCAGCAGTTCGGCGCGAGCTACGCGTCGGATGACGCGGGCGTCTACACGCTGCAAGCAGGCGTTGCCGGAACGGCGCTCGCGGGCATGCCCGCGGCCCAGTTCGACAACGGCACGTTTGGAACCTACGACGTCGACTTCGCGGACGTCATCGCGCCGTTCTCCGCGCAAAGCACCGTGTGCCTGCGCTACGGCAATGGCCTCGTGGCCGGCATCCAACGCAGCAGCGGCAACGCGCGCGTGCTCTGCCTCGGGTTCCCG
This sequence comes from uncultured Planctomycetota bacterium, assembly GCA_903925435.1. Taxonomy (GTDB): domain Bacteria; phylum Planctomycetota; class UBA1135; order UBA1135; family UBA2386; genus SXPK01. Next base: position 1,166 of record CAIYFF010000189.1, read on the forward strand.
TTCGAGACGATCACGACCGCGAACGCGCGCGCAGAACTGATGCGCCGTGCGCTGCAGTATCTGCTCGATCCGCTCTCGATCGCATGCGCACCGACGGTGGCGCTTGGACAGCGACTCCAACTCCAGATCCGCTCGCCGCTCGATCCTGGCGAACTGTATCTGACGCTGTGCAGCTACGCGCGAGCGCCAGGCATTGCGCTGCCGGGCGGCGGACTGTTGCCGCTGCAGTATTCGTTCTTGGTCGACGCGAGCCTCGACCCCACCACTCCGGTGTTCGGCAACTTCCTCGGCGCGCTCGATGCGCAGGGAGCGGCATCGCCGTATGTCGACATCCCGCCGCTGCCGTTCTTGATCGGCCTGCCGCTCTACTTCAGCGGTCTCACGGCGCCTGTTGGCCCATTCGTCGAGGATCGCGTGTTTGGCTGGTGCGGCAGCGTGATCACGCCCTGACGTCGAGTTCGGCGCTCACAGCGCGATGCGCTCGCCCTGCTGCGCCACGGCGAAGCCACGATCTTCGATGCTGCGCACGAGCGCTGCTTCATGCAGCACGGGATTCGTGTGGTTGCAGTGCAGGAAGCGCACCGAGCCCGGCTTTGCGCGCGCACGATCCTCCAGGCGACGCATCGTGTCGGTCATCAACGGGTGCGGGATCTCAGCGAGGCTGCGCTCCGGCAATTCGCGACCGTCGAAGAACGTGCCGTCGACATAGGCGACATCCACGCCGTCCAGCAGTTCTTGGAGCAGCGCTGGCGCGCGTTCCCATGCGTCGATGTCGGGCACAAACAACGCGGCGCGCGAAGGGCCACGGATCACGAACGCCATCGTGTCCGAGAACTCGTCGCGATGCGGCACCGGGATCGCAGTGACGGTGACCGAAGGAATCGGCGAGAACGGCGCGCGCGCGGCTTGCGGCAGCAACGAGAGTTGGCGCAGCGCCAACAACTGCTTCCACGGCCCATGCTCCGACAAGAACGCGGCCATGCGCGGGGAGCAGTAGGTCCGCACCTCGCTCGTCGATGCGACTTCACGTCCGAAGTGCGCAAGCCCGAGGTAGTGGCCGATGTGCGCGTGCGTCAACAGCACGGCATCCACCGGTTGCCGCGCGCGACCTTCGACCCCGGCGAGTCGATGCAGCAGCGCAACCTGCTCTTCGACGCGCGGAGTCGCCTCGACGAGCAGCAACTGGCCACTCGGATGATGCACGACGCCAAGGCACGCGGGCCACAACGTGCGCCCGCTGCCACGGGCCGCCATGCAACACGCGCGCTCGCAGCCAAAGTGCGGCAAGCCGCCGTCTTGCGCGACTCCGAGCACGAACAACTCGACAGGCGAGCGATCCACATCGGGCGCTGGCGCATTCGCAGCGCACGCCGCGAGCAACGCGCCGCACACAAGCTGCAGCGAGGTCGCGAGCCCGCGCGGGCGCATCACTTCGTTCCGCTCGGAGCCTGCTTTGGCTGCTCTGCGGTCGGAGCCAGTTTGCCTTCCGCTCGTTGCTTCAGCTTCTGCAGGCTCGCCTGCTGAAACTCCTTGGCCTTCTCCTGAAGCACGCCAAACCAAAGGAACCAACGCTCGACAAACGTGCTGACGGAACTCTCGTCGCTCCACGTCACCACCGTTCCTTGGCCGCCCACGGCAGCGACCGCGCGGATCGAGCCGCGGCCGATCTGGTCCTGCTTGCCTTCCTTGCCGAGCCGGCTCGTGAACTCGTAGTCGACGCCGTCCTCGCGCACCGCAACGAGCTGCAACGCAGCTTCGTTCTGGTTGGAGCGCCACACGATGCGATGGCCCGGCTTGCCTGGGTCCCCTTCCACCTCGACCTTCGTGTCCGTGCGCGCGGTGCCGGACAACGTGGTCCATTCTTGCCAACTGCGGAAGTCCGCGAACAGCGGCACGAGTTGCGTGGCAGGAGCCTCAATCTGCGCCTGCGACTCGATGCGCCAAGACGCGGGCAGAATGGAGCTGAGGCCGAAGTAGAGCGCCACGGTGCCAACGAGCGCGATGAGGCCGATGCGGAGTTCGGACGACATTGGGCCGAGGACGGTAGCCGACCACGATGCGGCGAGCCATCGCGCTGCGTATCCTGCGGCGATGCCGACTCTGTCTTTGCGCAGGAGCTTCGCCACAGCAGCGCTCGCAGCAGCATTCGCTGGATGCTCGGGTTCGCCCCGCGGCGCGGATCCAGAGCCGACTCCGCCGTCGCCGCTCGCGTCCTTCCGCGCGCCAACCGTTCGCACCGAACAAGTCGTCGACGACTACCACGGCGAGCCGATCCCGGATCCCTACCGCTGGCTCGAGGACCAGGATGGCGACGAAGTCGCAGAGTTCGTGGCGGCGCAGAACACGGCGACGCGCGCCGTGCTCGACGCGATCCCGCAGCGTGGACCGATCGAAGAGCGCCTGCGCGAACTGTGGAACTATGCGCGCCGCGAGCCGCCCGTTCGCCGCGGCGAACGCTGGTTCTGGCGCCAGAACGACGGACTGCAGAACCAAGACGTGCTGTGCTGCGGCGACGACCCGCGCGGCGACGGCGAGGTCCTGCTCGACCCCAACGCGATGAGCCAAGACGGCACGCTCGCGGTCAGCGCGCTGTCCATCTCGCACGATGGCGCGCGCATCGCCTACGCCGTGAGCAAGAGCGGCAGCGATTGGCGCACATGGCGCGTGCTCGACGTCGCGACCAAGACGACGCTCGCGGACGAAGCTCCGTGGTCGAAGTTCGCGCAGGCCGCGTGGACCAAGGATGGCCGCGGATTCTTCTACCAGCGCTATCCGCAACCCAAGGACGGCGAGACGTTCCAGGCGCAGAACCTGCAACCGCAACTCTGCTACCACGTGGTCGGCACCGATGCGGCGCAAGACCGCGTGGTCTACGAGCGCCCGGACGAACCCAAGCTGGGCTTCGGTCCGCGCGTGACGCACGACGGCAGATTGCTCGTGATCGGCATCTCGCAAGGAACGGATCGTCGCAACCGCATCGCATTGGTCGACCTGCAAGAGGACGGCTGGCCCGTGCGCATGCTGGTTGCCGAAGCGAACGCGCGATTCCAGTTCGTCGGCAATGACGGGGACACGCTGTGGTTCCACACCGATCTCGACGCGCCGTTTGGCCGCGTCGTCGCGATCGACCGCAAGGACCCAGCCCAACTGCGCGAAGTGATCAAGGAGCAACCCGCGACGCTGCAAGACGCAATCAAGCACAGCGGCGGCTTCCTCTGCAGCTATCTCGAAGACGCAAGCAGCGCGTTGCGCGCATTCTCCACCGACGGCGCGGACCTGGGCGCCATCGCGTTGCCATCGATCGGCACGATTGCGCAACTCGAAGGCGAGCCTGACGCGGCAGACGTCTACTGCACGTTCTCGTCGTTCTTGACGCCGCCAGCGGTCCATCGCATCGCGACCGATGCGAGGACGGCCGAACCGTTGCTCGCTTCCTCGTTCCGAGGCGATGCAAACCGTTACGTGCAAAAGCGCGTGTTCTTGCAGTCCAAAGACGGAACGCGGCTCTGCATGTTCTTGACGCATCGCCGCGGCATCCGGCTCGACGGCAAGACGCCATGCCTCTTGTATGGCTATGGCGGCTTCGGGATCTCGGTGACGCCATCGTTCCGCGTGCCCAACTTCGTGTTCTGCGAGCGCGGCGGCATCTACGCGCAGGCCGTGCTGCGCGGCGGCGGCGAGTATGGCGAGACGTGGCACAAGGACGGGATGCTCGGCAACAAGCAGAACTGCTTCGACGACCTGTTTGCGTGCGCCGACTTCCTCGTGCGCAACCGCTACACCGACAACTCGCGCCTCGCGATCCAAGGCGGCAGCAACGGTGGATTGCTCGTCGGCGCGTGCCTTGCGCAGCGGCCCGAACTGTTTTCAGCAGCGATCCCTGAGGTCGGCGTGCTCGACATGCTGCGCTACCACCGCTTCACGATCGGTTGGGCATGGGCGCCCGAATACGGCACGAGCGACGACGCAGAGCAGTTCGCGTGGCTGCGCCGCTACTCACCGCTGCACAACCTCGAGCGCGGGCGCGCGTATCCGCCGACGCTTGTGATGACGGGCGATCACGACGACCGCGTGCTTCCCGGCCACAGCTACAAGTTCGCCGCTGCGCTGCAGGCGGCGCAAGGTGGCGAGTCCCCGATCCTCTTGCGCGTCGACACGAGCACGGGCCACGGCGCAGGCAAGCCCGTCAAGAAGCGGATCGAAGAGGCCGCGGATCGGCTCGCGTTCTTGTGCGCGACGATCGGCAGCTAACAGCCGCGCAACGCAGCGAGCGCGCGCAGCACCTCGTGGACTTCCACATCGGGCGGAGCCGCGCCTGATCCCACGACCGTCGCCACGCGCCTGCCCAGCGGCCCAAACACGCGCGGCCAACCAGCGCCGAAGATCGCGACCGTCGGCACATCCAGCATCGCAGCGAGATGCGACGTGCCGCTGTCGTTGCCGACGAAGGCTGCGCACGTTTGCAGCGCACGAGCGAGTTCGAGGCACGACAACTCGGCAAGGAAGTGCACCGCGCAGGGCCAATCCCACTTGCGAGGATCGTCGCGTTCCTGCTCTGTGGGTCCGACCACGATCCGCAGGGTCTCTTGCTGGCGTGCAAGCCTGCTTGCGAGTTCGAGCCAACGACCTTGCGGCCAGCACTTCTCGCGCGCGCCGCTGCCAGGCGCCAATGCGATCGCACCGCCAGATTGGACGTCCGACCTGGTGAGATGCTCATCCTCGATGCGCACGTCGAGTCGCAGTTGCGCGCCGATCTGCAACGGCAACGGCTCGTCCCATCGCTGCGGACTTGGATCGAACACCGAGATCTCGGGCCCCTCCACCGCGCGCAATGCAGGATCGTCGCCTGCGATCGCAACGTAGTGCGCAAGCCGCGCACGCGTGCGCATGCCAAGTTCGTCGCGCAGCGCCAGGGCGTATAGCCCAAGCGACTCGCTCGACATCGCGCGGTCGCAGGCACCATGGGCCGCGAGCACGTCGGCAAACTCGCGAACGCCGGCAAAGCAAAGCTCCACCGACGAGCCAAGTCGCTGCTCCCAGTGACGCCGCATTGCTGCGAGCACGGGAGCCATCAACATCGTGTCCCCGAGCCCGCCGCGCCGGATCACCAGCACAGCGGGACGGGACGACGGGTCCGCAGCCGTTCGGCTCAGCCCTTCAGCGCCTCGTGGACCTTGCCGACCATCTTGGCGCTCGGCTTCAGCGTCTTGTCGCCGGCCTTCTTCCACTTCGCCGGGCAC
>CAIYFF010000190.1 GCA_903925435.1 uncultured Planctomycetota bacterium
GCCTCGGTCTTCTTCACGAGGTCGCCGAGGGTGCGGATGTTCATCTTCGCGAGGCAGTTGCGCGAGCGCACCGACAGCTCGAAGTCGTTGATCGGGGTGCGCAGGAGCTTGTTGCGCTTGTCGTCGCGGCGCTCCTGGTCCTCGTCGTAGTACATGTTGAGCGCAGCGGCTGCATCGCGGCGATAGAGGCGCGCGCGCTCGTCTTCGGGGTTTGCCTGCAGCGCCAAGTCAAAGCACTGCATCGCACGGCGGTAGTTGCCGATGTCCTCGTAGAGCACGCCGAGGTTGATCACGCATGCCGAGTTGACCGGCGGCATCATCAGCGAGCGCTCGTAGAGCTCGCGGGCCTCTTCGTCTTCGCCGCGCAGGTCGACGTTGACGGCGAGTCGGAACAGCGCCTGCTTGTGGTTGGGGGCGAGCCCGAGCACTTGGTCGTAGCAGGCGATCGCGCCTTCGCTGTCGTGTTGCAGTTCGCGAACGCGACCCTCGAAGAACGTGCGATCGTTCGGATCGAGCTTCGCCTTGTAGCGCTCGAGTTCCTTGTGCAGGCGGTCGGCATCGAGCGTCGACTCCACCGCGAGCAGCCACGTGAACGCCTGCCGCGCATCGGTCGCCTTCTGCGTCAGGATGGCATCGGCTTCGGCGACCTTGCCGAGGGCGATGTAGCTGCGCGCGATGCAGTCCGCGATCGCGGGGTTTTGCTTCTGCGCCAGCAGGCCATCCAACGCTTCGCGATGACGGCCGAGCGCCCACAGAACGATGCTGCGGGGGAGGCCTTGCGCAATCGGGCTAGCAAGCCAATCGCGAAGGTGCTCAACCGAGTTGATCGAGCGGAAGGCCTTGCTGCGGAACGTCTCCAGGACGGCGTGGGTGATCTCGCCGCGGAGTAGTGCGTTGGGATCCAGCGACTCGATGGGGTCGTTCGTCGCGAGCATTTCGGTCATCGGGGCGTTCCTGAAACGGACAGGCAGCGGCCGGGGTGCCTCAGTGGCCTCCGCGGTCGCGGGCGAGAAATTGGGGAAGGGAGCCTAGGCATTGCCCCCATGGCGGGTCAAGCGCGACCTGGGCCGGGCACTGCTGCTTACCGCGCGACGGATCGGTAGACGCCGAGCAGATCGTCTGCCATGGCGCCAAAACCTCGCGCGCGCGATCGCGTGCGTTGTGCCATGGCGCGTCCCAGATGTCGGTCCTCTGCCAGTTCTCGAATCGCAGCGGCCCACGCGGCGGTGTTGCCAGGCGGCAACACGCGGCCCTCGACCCGGTCGTCCACTGCATCCTGCAGGCCGCCGATGCGGCTCACCAGGATCGGCCTGGCGGCGGCGAGCGCTTCGCGGACCGTGAGGCCAAACGCCTCCTGCCAAAGCGCCGGCGCGCACACGACATCGAGATTGCCAAGGATCTCTGGAAGCCGACTCGTGGTGTAGGGGCCGTGGTAGTGCACACGCGCCTTGGGAATGAGACGCTGGAAGCAGCGGGTGAGGTAGGTGTCGTCTCCGTGGTAGGAGACCGCGTTGCCATAGATGTGCAGTTCGACCGAGCCCTCGGGTTGCTGGAGCACTGCGTCGAGCAGCACATGCAGACCTTTGCTCGGCATGACCGTTCCGAGGTAGCCAAGGCGCAGTGGGCCGGGGCCAAAGGATGGCAGCGGCAAGGAATCGAGTGCCTCGGTGTCGACTCCGTTCTCCACGACGGAGATCGAGGCCGGATCGATGCCCAACGCCGCGAACGGTGGAATCGCGCGCGCTGACGGAATGACGAGTTGGTCCGCTTTGGCCAGGACGGAGCGCGCGAGTTCGTGAAGGGCGCTGGCTTGGTCTTGGGCTCCCTGCGGGTTCACCCAGAACGGGAACGTCTGGCTCAGGCATTCGCCGCAGCGCTGCGGCTCGACGCGCTCGCATGATTCTTCGCGGCGGTTCCACATCTGGCCGCGCGGGCACATCAGCCAGTAGTCGTGCAGTGTGAGGACGACGGGGATCTGTGCCTCGCGCAGCGCATCGAGCGAGTCCACCGACATGCCTGTGAGGTGGTGGACGTGCGCGACGTTGAAGCCGAGTCCTGCTTCCTGTTGTGACCGCAAGAACTGGCGCAGAGTGTCGGCCATCGGCGCGCAGCGATACATCGAGGTCAGTCCATCGATGCCTTCCCACCGGAACGCGGCACGCGTTACTTCGGGGTTGCCGCTGCGTTCGCTGCGGAACTCGCCCTGCTTCATCGTTGCGTCGGATGTGCGCGCGTAGACGTGCACGGTTTCGCCCTTCTGCGCGAGCGCTTGGGACAGTCCATCGACGTGCTGTTCCACACCTCCGACGCTTTCGGGTGGGAATCCGTGCGTGATCTGCAGGATGCGCATTCGTGCACGATGGCGCGCAGTGGGCGCGTTGCGCAAGCGCGAGTTGCGTGGACCGCATGCGTCGCTGCACTGTGGCTAGGTAAAGAGACCTACGTGATTCGGTGGAAAGTTTTCGACCGTTGCATTGCGCCGCGGCAAGGAGTCGCTATGGTCCGCCGCACGTGCCGTTCGCCGGTCAGCGAGCAGGCGCGGGGTTTCTCACGTAGGCGGTTTGGCGACCTGCTGGTCATGCCCGGCAGTTCGCGGAGGGCTTTCTCCTTGGATCGGATTCGCATCCGGGGGGGCCGCGGTCTCAGCGGCTCCGTTCGTGTTTCCGGCAGCAAGAATGGCGCATTGCCTATTCTCGCGGCCGTTCTCTTGATCGACGGTCCCGTCGTGCTGCGCAATGTGCCGCGGCTGACGGACGTCCTCAACTTGCTCCGCATCTTGGAGCGACTTGGCGTGACCTACACGTGGCTCGACGAGAGCACGTTGGAGATCGAGGCCAAGGACAAGACGGTCTACACCGCGCCCTATGACCTCGTGCGCACCATGCGCGCGAGCTTCGTCGTGTTGGGCCCGTTGTGGGCACGGCGCGGTGTGGCGCAGGTCAGCTTCCCCGGTGGCTGCGTGTTCGGTCACCGCCCAGTGGACCTTCACCTCAAGGGCTTGGCGAGCCTCGGCGGCCAAGTCGAGATGACGAATGGCTACGTGAGCATCACGGGCGCCCCGCGCGGCGGCGTTGTGTTCCTCGGTGGCAACATGGGTTCGACCGTGCTCGGCACTGCCAACGTGCTGATGGCGGCAACGCTTGCGAAGGGCACGACTTGGCTCGAGTCGGCCGCGATGGAGCCGGAGATCGAGGACCTCTGCCACTTCCTCAATGCGTGCGGCGCGCGCATCAAGGGCATCGGCGGACACCTGCTCGAGATCGAAGGCGTCGACACTCTGCACGGCTGCGAGTGGTCGATGATCCCCGATCGCATCGAAGCGGGCACGTTCCTCTGCGGCGCGATCCTGACGAACAGCGACGTGAAGGTCGAAGCCGCGCAGCCGATGCACCTGCTGGCGGTCATCGATCGTATGCGCGCAGCTGGCGCAGACATCGAGATCGGCAAGGACTTCATCCGCAACCGTCCTACGTCGCTCGGACGCCTCAAGGCCGTCGACGTCACGACGATGCCGTATCCGGGCTTCCCGACGGACCTGCAGGCGCAGTTCATGGCGCTGATGGCCACGGCGGAAGGCGTCTCGGTCATCACCGAGAAGATCTACCCCGAGCGCTTCATCCACGCGGCGGAACTGCAGCGCCTTGGCGCGCGCATCCGTCGCGAAGGCCCGAGCGCGATCATCGAAGGCACCACGGACCTGCGCGGCGCCCCGGTGATGGCGAGCGATTTGCGCGCGTCCGCGAGCCTCGTGCTCGCTGGACTGGTCGCGGATGGACACACGGACGTCCGTCGCGTCTATCACATCGACCGCGGCTACGAGCGCATCGAGCACAAGTTGCAGTGCATCGGCGCAGATATCGAGCGCATCAGCGAAGGCTGATCGCTGCGCCGCGCGCGAGCGCGGTTCTCTCCAGCTGAGGACCGCGCGACTTCGCAGCACGAAGTTGCGCGAAGAATGGAGTTCGAGACGAAAGGCGCGAGGGTCAGTTGGCCTTCGCGCCTTCTTCGTCCATGAACTCCGTCTTGCAGGTCATGCGCCAAGTCCAGCCCTCGCGCACATGCGCATCGAGGGTTTGCGTGCGCAGCTCATCCGCGAAGAATGTCCCGCTGTGGATCGCTCGCGGGGTCGGGAAGATGCACACGCTGACTTGGCTCGCAACCATTTGCCCGTCGGCATCGAGCACGTCCAGCGAGACGAGCGATCGCAGCACGGGGCGGCCGGTGTTGTTCTCGTAATGGAAACGGCAGCGGACGTAGGTGTTGCCCGGATAGCCGTCTAGCGAGAGTTGTCGGATCGTCACCTTGCCGTTCGCGCCGAAGTCGAGGGCGGTTGGCGTTTCGTACTGCGCGCCGAACCGCTTTTGAGCGGCCTTCAGTTCTTCCATGGAAGCAACGAGCGACGCGTAGGCCGTTTCTTCTCGTGGTTCGACATCGCTGGTCGCGCAGGCGGCAAACAGGAGCACGAAGGGGAACAGCGGCGTTCGGTTCATGGTGGGGCCTGGGATCGGGGCGGGGTCTTGGACAGTAACAAGTAGCCGCCTGCCGCTGCGTCAGACGACGGTTGGTCCGTCGGATTCCCATGTTGTCGTTCGTGGCGCGCGCTTGACCCCGCGTCTCCTGCGGCCGATCCTGCGCGGCCCATGTTCGACTCGCTCGCCAACGCACTCGGGAACGCCTACCGCGCCATCGTCGGAAACAAGGTGTTGACCGAGCAGAACGTGGAGGACGGCATTCGCGCCGTGCGGCAGGCGTTGCTTGAGGCGGACGTCAACTTTCAGGTCGCCAAGCAGTTCATCGCTGACGTCAAGCAGCGAGCGCTCGGGCAAGACGTCATCAAAGCTGTTGACCCCGGGCAGCAGTTCGTCAAGGTCTTCCACGACGCGTTGACGGAGCTGCTCGGCGGCGAACGTGTGGGGTTGCCGATCGCTGACGCCCCTCCGCTCGTGCTGATGATGTGCGGCTTGCAGGGCAGCGGCAAGACGACCACATGCGGCAAGCTCGCGTTGTGGCTGCGCAAGAACAAGAAGAAGAACCCGCTGCTCGTTGCCGCAGACTTGCAGCGACCGGCAGCCGTGGAGCAGTTGCAGGCTCTGGGCAAGCAACTGGGCATCGCGGTCTACGCGGAGCCGACCACGGCGCGTCCGCCCGAGGTGTGTCGCCGCGGCATCGAGCACGGCAAGAAGCACGGGCACGACGTCATCATTCTCGACACGGCAGGTCGCCTGCACGTCGACGAGCCGTTGATGCTCGAGCTGAAGGAAGTGCACGACAAGTGCAAGCCTCATGGCGTGCTGCTGGTTTGCGACGCGATGCTCGGCCAGGACGCAGTGAATTCGGCCAAGGCATTCCATGATCGCCTTCCGCTGCACGGGCTGCTGCTGACGAAGGTCGATGGCGATGCCCGCGGCGGCGCTGCGCTGTCGATCGTCAAGGTCACGGGACGGCCGATCCTGTTTGCCGGCGTCGGCGAGAAGCCGGAGGACCTCGAAGAATTCGATCCGCCGAGGATGGCGGGCCGAATCCTCGGCATGGGCGACGTCGTCGGGCTCGTCGAGAAGGCGCAGCAGGTCATCGACGAGAAGGAGGCCGAGAAGCAGGCGCAGAAGCTGCAGAAGGGCCAATTCACCTTCGAGGACTTCCTTCAGCAGCTCGCGATGATTCGCAAGCTCGGGCCGATGAAGAAGGTTCTGGGCATGCTGCCGGGCGTGGGCTCGATGCTGAAGGACGTCGACTTCGACGATGCGCACTTCCAGCGCATCGAGGCGGTGATCCTGTCGATGACTCCACGCGAGCGGCGCAATCCGGATCTCCTCGATCTGCCTCGTAGGCGCCGAATCGCCGCAGGCTCGGGCAACCCGCTCGAAGCGGTGCACGCGCTGATCAAGCAGTTCAAGGCGATGCAGGACATGATGAAGAAGCTCGGCAAGGGCGGCGGGCTCGGTGGCTTGGGCGGCGGTGGCCTCCCGGGTCTCGGTGGAATGCCCGGCCTCGGCGGGATGGGTGGTCAGGGCGGTGGGCCGCGCGGTTTCCCCGGGAGAGGATTCCCCGGCGGATTCCCAGGCCGACGTCGCTAGATCGGATCCCGTAGCTGCGCCTTCGACTTCGTGTGCGCCACGCCGCATGCAGGCGATGGCCAAAAAGGGCTGGCAAAGAGGAAGCAGATCTGCTTTGCTCCTCCGCCCTTTCGACGGAGTCCGTCCCGCAATTCGCTGGTCTGGATTCCACGGGTCGGACTTTCCACCCCGGTTCGCGCATCGTCTGCACGGAGATACTCTGCCTTGGTCGTCAAGCTTCGCATGAAACGGTTCGGCCGCCTGAACCTCCCGACCTACCGCGTGGTTGCCGCGGATTCGCGCTCGCCGCGCGACGGCCGCATCATCGAGGCGTTGGGCTACTACCTGCCGCTGATGCCTCGCGAGCAGGAGCAATTGAAGCTCAACGCGGAACGCATCAGCTACTGGCTGTCCGTCGGCGCGCAGCCGTCTGAGACGGTGACGAGCATGCTGAAGCGCACGGGCATCGCGCTGCCGACGCGCAAGAAGCGCGAGCGCAAGAAGAGCAAGGCCAAGGCCAAGCCCTGGACCCCGCCCAAGAAGAAGACGCCGCGGCCGAAGAAGGCCAAGCCGGCGGCCGAGAGCAAGTAAGCCTGCCGAGCGGCAGGTTCAGGTGGCGGCGCTCATCGAATGATCGTCGCCACTGCTCATTGTGGCGTTTGCCCGATCGTCAAGACCACTGGAGGCACCGGTGACCACCAAGAAGAAGAGCCGCGGTGCAAGCGACTCGCCCGCGCCCGTCGCGGTCCCGGATCCACGCGAGGCACTCCCGCAAAATGCGGCGAGTTGGAAGTCCACGCTCGCACAGCTGGAAGAAGTCCTGAAGGACATTCCGGCGCCAGCGGAGCCGAAGCCAAACGATCTCGTCGAGGCGATGCTGCACATCCATTTCGCTGATGGATTGCAGTGTGGTTTTGGCCAGGAAGCACGTCGGCGCATCGCGGAGCACTTCGTCGATCGCAATGAGTTCCGCGTCACCGAGGCCTACGAGGTCGAAGACCTGCTGAAGGACCTCGAGATGCCCAACCTGTTCGAGCGCTGCAGCTGGGTCCGCGAGGCGGTTGCCCAGACCTACAACGACCAGAACGGCGTCAACCTCGACTTCCTGCGCAACCTGGGCGTTGGCGACCGCGCCAACTTCTTCCAGCGTTCGCCTGCGCTTCGACCGCAGATTGCAGCCTTCCTGAACAACGTGCTGACGATCGAGGAGCTGTGCTTCTCGGACAAGAGCACGTCACGCGTCCAGTTGAAGCTCGGCATGGAGCCGAAGGACGATGAGGCCAACCGATTCGTCGCGCATCTCCGGACGTTGATGCAGCCGTACGGGCATCTGCCGCTGTGCGTTGGCAAGGACCTGCCATCTGGCAAGCCCAACCTTTCGCACGTGCTGTCTCCGGCTTGCATCCTCACGCGCCTGCTGCCTGGCGCCAAGAAGCGCGCCTAACCGGACGTGTGCAACGTGGGCGCGATCTCGCGCCGCTTGCACACGGCACCGCGCCGGTCGATTCTGCATCGATCATGGGATCTGTCCGTCCTCCAGAGCCGTGGTTGGCGTTGGCGTCTACGTCGCCGAGGCGCAGCACGTTGCTGGTCGAGGCCGGGATCCCGTTTGTTCTGGCCGAACCTGGGCCCGAGCCCGAATCCAGCGGCACTCCGCGAGAGCTCGCTGCGAACCGCGCGCGCAGCAAAGCCCGATTTGCATCGCGACCCTCGGGCTGTGTTGCGCCGTTGCTCGGAGTGGACACGGTCGTCGACTTGAATGGCAGAGAGTTGCCCAAGCCGACAGACCGCGCCGAAGCCGAAGCGATGCTGCGTTCGCTGGCCGGACATCGGCACTTCGTGCATACGGCGCATTGCCTATTCGATCCCTGCGCGGATCGAATGGTCGAGAACGTCATCTCGGCAATCGTCGAGTGCGGCGCCGTGGTGGAGTCTGAGTTGCTCGCCTACCTCGACACCGGCGATTGGCGCGGCAAGGCTGGCGCGTATGGCATCCAGGATGGATCGCAGCGGTTTTTGCGCCTCGTCGAGGGCCCGTTCGACGCGGTGATGGGGATGCACGTGGCGAGCGTTCGTCAGTTGCTGCGCGAGGTCGCTGGCACATGATCCGCGGCGCTGTGCTGGGCCGGATCGGCGGCGTAGGCCTGGTGGCAGTCGCAGCGATCGTTGCGATGGAGTTTTGGTTGCGAGAGGGCGACCGCAGGATGGATGCGGCAGCATCCCTGCAGCTGCAGCGCGATCAGGCTGCGACCCTTGCGTTGGGGTCTGCTCGGCCGCTTCTGGCTGCTGGAGTCACGGCGCGGACGGTCATCCTGAGCGATCGTCCCTTTGTCGTGCCTGAGGCTGCTGCAGAGTGGCAGTTGTTGCGCGATGGCACGTGGGCGGTCCGGCGGCCCGTGCCGTTGCCGTCGGTGCCCGGAGTCTCGGAACTGCCGGCCTTTGCGGTTGCGTTGCCAACCTCCAAGCTTGCGGCGCTCGATGCGACCGCGCGCGCCGCGCTGCTGGACTTCCTGTCGGTAGCATGGCGGGATCGTCCAGTTTCGCTCGATCGACTTCGGCTTCAGGGCGTCGATGGGGAGGACTTGGATCGCGCTGCGCTGCTTGGTTGGCTGCGCTGAACCACCCGTTGCGTTCTCGGGAACGACAAGCCCGTTGACGATAAGCCGCTGATTCCTACGATCCCCGCCCCTCGCTCGCACCAAGACGCGAGCAGCGCGCCATGAAAGAGAACATCCACCCGAAGTATCAAGACTGCCAGGTCACTTGCGCCTGCAGCCACAAGTTCACCACTCGCTCGGTCAAGACGGAGATCCGCACGGATATCTGCTCCGAGTGCCACCCGTACTTCACGGGCGCGCAGAAGTTCGTCGACACGGCAGGCCGCGTCGACAAGTTCTTGAAGCGCTACGGCAAGGCCAGCGCGAAGGCCTGAGCTAGCTGATTTGCACGTGCCGAGTCGCGCGATGCGTCTCGGCGATCCCTGAGTTGCGTTCGCGACTCAGGGGGCTGAGATCTGCGTATCGCAGATCTCGGTGGCCAAAGTCGCTGGCCGCGGCTTTCGGTGAACGCCTCGGCAGGTTCCGCCGTTCCCGCACTCTGGCATGACGCATCTGCGACCGCGCATTCAGGCCCGTCTCGATGGGATGGTTGCGCGCCAGCGCGAGTTGATGTCCCTGGCCGCGGATCCCGAGGTCGCCAAGCGCCCAGACCGTCTCGCTTCGATCCAGAAAGAACTCGGCGCACTGCATCGGATCGTCGCGGACTACGAGTCCTTCCGCAGCATCTGCGGACAGCTCGAGGATCATCGCGCGTTGCTGGCCGACGGGGCAGATCCCGACTTGGCCGAACTTGCGCGCGCGGAGCTGCCCGAGTTGGAGGCAAGCGCGCTGCGCATGTCCGATGCCCTCATCGACATGTTGCTCGCCGATCAAGGCGATGACCGTCGCGACTGCATCGTCGAGATCCGTGCCGGCACCGGTGGCGAAGAGGCTGCGTTGTTTGCTCGCGATCTGACCACGCTCTACCAGCGCTACGCCGGCCGAATGGGGTGGACGATCGAAGTGATGCACAGTTCCGAGGCGGAGCAGGGTGGCTTCAAGGAAGTCATCTTCGCCGTGCGTGGACAGGGCGTGTTCCACTACCTGCAGTTCGAGTCTGGTGGCCATCGCGTGCAACGCGTGCCCGAGACGGAGGCGAAGGGGCGCGTTCACACTTCGGCGGCAACTGTCGCTGTGCTGCCCGAGGTCGAGGACGTCGAGATCGACATCGACGAGAAGGATCTCAAAGTCGACACCTACCGCAGCAGCGGGGCAGGCGGCCAGCACGTCAACAAGACCGAGTCCGCGGTGCGCATCACGCACTTGCCGAGCGGCGTCGTCGTCGCATGCCAAGAGGAGCGGAGCCAGCACAAGAATCGCGCTCGCGCGATGAAGTTGCTGCGCGCACGGCTCTACGAGGCGCAAAAGCGCGCGGCTGAGGCAGCGCGGGCCGCCGAGCGCAAGGAGCAGGTTGGCACTGGCGACCGCAGCGAACGCATTCGCACCTACAACTTCCCTCAGGATCGCTTGACCGACCATCGGCTCGGCCGCAACTTCTCGCTGAC
>CAIYFF010000191.1 GCA_903925435.1 uncultured Planctomycetota bacterium
CCCCACTACCATTCTCGCCCCCATGTTGAGCAAGAAGCCCGAGAGCACACCGACGGACCCACGCGAGGGCGCGTTGGCGAAGACCCTCGGGCTGCCCAATCTGGTGGCGCGCGTGCTGCTCGCGCGCGGGCTCGATACGCCGGAGAAGGTGCGGGCGTTCTTGAAGCCCGACCTCGGCTCGCTGCACGATCCGTTCGCGTTCACGGACATGCAGAAGGCCGTCGATCGCATCAAGCTCGCGCTGCGCAACCAGGAAACCATCCTGATCCACGGCGACTACGACGTCGATGGGATCAGCGGCACGGTGTTGCTGACGAAGTTCTTCCGCCTGCTACACGCGAACGTGAAGCCGCACATTCCCGCGCGTGCGGACGGCTACTCGTTCTCGCGCGCGAGCGAAGAAGCGATCGCAAAGTGGAACGCGAAGCTCGTCATCTCCGTCGACAACGGCACCAACGCTGTCGACACGATCGGCCGCATCCAGGCGAGCGGATCGGACGTCATCGTGACGGACCACCATGGCACCGGCGAGAACGTCGCGCCCGCGTTCGCGATGCTCAATCCACGGCTTGCGGGAGCGGGTTATCCCGACCGCGACCTCGCGGGCGTCGGCGTCGCGTTCCGGCTCGCGGCCGCGATCGCGGACACGTTGACCCGCGGCATGCTCAACAGCCCCGAGTTCGGCGAGTTCCTCGTCGATGCGATGACCTACACCGCGCTCGGCACCGTCGCCGACGTGGCTCCGTTGTGCGGCGAGAACCGCACGCTCGTGTGGCATGGCCTGCGCGCGCTCGCGCAGAGCAGGAGCCCAGGCATCCGCGCACTGCTCGATTCTGCGGGCCTGTCGAATCGCTCGCCCGACGTCGAGGACATCGCGTTCCGCATCGCGCCGTTGATCAACGCCGCAGGCCGCGTCGGCCACGCGCTCGACGCAGCGGCGTTGCTGTGCGCGCCCGGCATCGTCGAGGCGCAGGCCGCCGCGAAGGTGCTCGAGCGCCACAACGAGGAGCGTCGCAAGGTCGAACGCAAACTGCAGGACGAGGCCGTCGATCTCGCCGCCAAGGAGACCGGCCCCGCCGTCGTGCTCGCTGGTGACGATTGGCATCCGGGCGTGCTCGGCATCGTCGCCGCGCGCGTCGCAGAGACGACCGGCAAGCCCGCGATCCTGATCGCATGGAAGGGCGACGTCGGCCGCGGCAGCGGCCGCTGCCAGAGCGGGATCCACCTGCGCAACGCGCTGGCGATGTGCGGCGAGCATCTGAGTTCGCACGGCGGCCACGCGGCAGCGGTCGGGCTTGAAGTGCACCGCGATCGCTTCGCTGCGTTCAAAGAGGCGTTCCAACAAGTCTGCGCCGCGGCCAAGGGCGGCGACGCCAGCGAGAACAGCGACGGCGATGCGACGTTCGCTGAGTTCGATCCCAACGCGGTCCGTCGCCTGGAGATGCTCGCGCCTTTTGGCATGGGCCATCGCCGCGCCCGATTCGCGACCCACGGTGTGCGCATCGTTGGCTCGCCGCAGAACGACGTTCGCGGCCTCGACCTCCGCTTGCGCCTCTCGCACGACGGCTGCCTGCTGCCTGCGCGCGTGATCCGCGCAACCTCGCGCTTCGAAGAGTTCCGCTCGCGACCGGGACCTTGGCGCGTGCTCGCGACTCCTCGCATCAACGCGCGCGGTGAAGAAGGGCCAGTCACTCTCGAGGTGCACTCGATGACCGCCGCCGAATGACCTCCAAGACCGACACGATACGACCGTGAATCACAACGCAACCTCGCCAACAGATGCTGCGGCGCCCAAGAAGGGACTGCTGCGCCGCCTCTACGCCTGGGTGCTGCACTGGGCCGACACGCCCTACGGCACGCCAGCACTCGCGACGATGAGCTTCGCCGAGAGCTCGTTCTTCCCGATACCGCCCGACGTGCTGCTCGTGGCGCTATGCCTCGGCGACCGCGCGCGCGCGTTCCGCTTCGCGTTCTGGTGTTCGGTGGCGTCAGTGCTCGGCGGGCTGGCTGGCTACGGCATCGGCGCGTTCTTCTGGGACCTCGAATCGGTGCAGAGCTTCTTCTTCCACTACGTGTTCTCGGAGAAGACGTTCGCCGACGTCACCAAGCTCTACGAGGACTGGAACTTCTGGATCGTGTTCGTCGCCGCGTTCACGCCCATTCCTTACAAGGTCATCACGATCACCGCGGGCGTCTGCGGCATCGGCTTGCCGATGTTCCTCGTGGCATCCATCATCGGTCGATCGGCGCGCTTCTACCTCGTTGCGTGGGCATTGTGGCGCTTTGGCGAACCCGCGAGCCGCCTGCTCGACAAGCACCTGGGTTGGATCACGACCGCGCTCGCCGCACTCGGCATCGGCGGATTCGTCGCATTGAAGTATCTCGTGTGACCTGGGCCACAGAGCGGTGTGGAAACGCAATGCTCTCCTCGACACCATTTCGCACCTTCCTCGAAGGAAACACCATGAAGCTCCTCCGCACCGCCATCGTCCTCTCCTCCCTCTTCGTCGCCGCCGCGTGCAGCAGCACGAGCACGACCAACAGCAAGGCCATGAACGCCACGTGCCCGGTCTCCGGCAAGGCGATCACTGCTGAAAACCCGACCACGTCGTTCGACGGCAAGACGATCGGCTTCTGCTGCGACAACTGCGTCAGCAAGTTCAACGGCATGCCGACCGCCGACAAGCAGGCCAAGGTCACGGGCTCGATGCCCGCGAAGTGATGCCGAAGGTCGCCTCCAGGTGAGGCGAACCGCAAGACCGCCGCGCTCGCGCCTTGTGCACGATCGCGGCGGTTTCGTTTTCAGCCAGCGCTGCGCACGCGCAGCATCGACAGGCCTAGGCCGTAGACGACCGCGGACAGCAGCAGCACGTTGGTGAAGCCAATGCCCATGCTGAGCACGATGCAGAAGATCGACGCGAACACCGAGCAGAACGCGTTGACGGCCCAGCCCCACGGCAACAGGTGCGGCGCTTGCTCCTCCAGCACGCGCATTCCGGTCGGGAACGGCACGCCAAGCAACAAGCCTGTCGGGATCAGCAATGCCACCACCACGGCCATGCGCGCCTCCAACGGCAGGCCGAGCAGCATGGGCAACAGCCAGTTGACCGCGCAGAGGTCGACCAGGATCACGGCCGTGATCGCAAGCGACAGCATGCGGATGTGCCGCTGCTCGACGCGACGAATGCGACCTGCGAGCAACGAGCCCGTGCCCGCGGACCCCAAGAGGCTCGCGAGCACAACCGTGAGCGCATAGGTCGGGTGGCCGAGGAAGATCACGAGCTTCTGCATCAGCGTGATCTCCAAGAACATGAAGCCCAGGCCGAGCGCCGCGAAGTAGGCGAAGTAGCGCCACAACCCTTCTGTCTTCACGCCGACGCGCGACAGCTTGCGCAGCGGCAAGAAGATCAACGCGCCCGCGAGCAGCACGATCTGGACCACTGACGCCAGCAGGATCAGGTGCCCCACCGGATAGTCCGTGTGGTACCGGAACAGCGTCGGATCGGATGCGCGTTCGCCGACGAAGAGGTTGGCGTACTTGTAGTAGTTGAAGAAGAACGGCGCGTCGTCGGTCGACGGCGCGATCTGGTACTCGTAGTCGGCGACGAACGCTTGGCGCGCCGCGTCGTCTGGATCGAGCGTGCTCTCGAAGATCCGCTTCGTCTCCAGCGCGTAGCGCGCCTGCTCGACGATCTCCGTGCGCATGCCGCTCAAGAACTCGGCGGCGGAAGCACGCTTCTCTTGTGGCATCGCATCCGGCAGCAGCGATGGCGAAGGCTCTTCGCCGTTTGCGATGCGCAGCGACGCGGCGAACAGATCGCGCACGGCCTGAAGCGGGTCATCGCCGTATCCGAGCGATCGGCTCTTCGCCTCGCCCCAATACGCCTCGCGCATCGCCGCAAAGGCTTGCGCGTCATTGGCCATCGGTTGCGCGCGATCGCGCATCGGATCGAAGATCAGGCCGACGAATCCTTCGCGGGCCGCGAACGCGCGCAGCGCATCGAGTTCCTCGCGCGTGAACGGCGTCTTCTTGACCATCGTCGACGCCCATACCTGGCCCTGGAACACCGCGATGTGCGACTCCGGCTGTGGCACGCCGAGTTCGCGCAGCGCAGTCACTGCGATGTTCGCAAGGCGCAGAGTCTCGCGCGGCTTGCGCGGACGGTTCTCGACGAAGCGCGAGTAGTTGACGATGCCGTTGTCGGTGAGCCGACCGAAGAAGTCGCGCACCGCGCCCGTCGTGTAGAGATAGCTCTCCGACAGCGTGTAGGCGCCGGTCGACAGCGCCGTGTACGAGTCGACGCCGCTCATCTGGATCACGTCGTAGCGCGCATCGTGCGTGCGCAACCATGCGCGGCCTTCGCTGTTGACGAGCTCGATGCGCTTTGCCGCTTCGCTCGTCGTGAACAAACCGCCGAGGTAGGCGTCGTAGCGGACCTTCGCCATCTCGATCATCGCGGAGTTGAGCTCCACCGCGGTGACCTTCGCAGCGCCGTTGCCGAGCGCGACCATCACGTCGACGCCGCCGCCGACGCCGATCACCATCACGGACAGGTCCTTGCGCGACCCCGCGCGATGCGCGACGTACGCAGTGGCCGCAGAGGTGTCGTCGAGGAACGGGAACCGCGCGAGGTCGGCCGCACCTTCGTACATCGTCGTCGGCGCAGTGCCGTCCTGGCCCGCGGTGCGCTGGTGGGTGTCGATGTGGTCCACCATGCCGTTGTCGCCGCCGAACGCCGGCGCGCCGATCACGTCAGGCCCGATCTGCACTTCCGCCGTTCCGCTGTAGATGCGATCGATCGGCAAGCCGAGTTGCTCCACCACCGCAGCCTCCTTGCCAGGAGCGAACGGCACGCGCCACGTGGCAAGGCCTGAGCAGAAGGCGATCGAAGTTGCTGCAGCGAGGCCGAAGCCAAGCAGCGCCACGATGCGCATGCGCCGCATGTCCGCGCACGCAAAGCAGCCAGCGGCCAACAAACCGAACGAGCCAGCGAGAACGACGGACGCCGTGCTGCCGAACGTCTTGAGCGCGAATGCCGCGGCGCCCGCGCCGAGAGCCGAACCGACGAGGTCCGCAAAGTACAGACGGTTGACGTCCTTCACGAACCGAGTGAGCGCGAGGCCGATGCCATAGCCACCGAGCAAGAACGGCACGCCGATCACGAGGTAGATCAGCGACAGCAACAAGAAGTTCGACTTGTCCTGCCAGATCGCGAGGCTGTCCGGCTGGATGCGCGTGGCGGTGAAGAAGGCCGCGATGACGCTGATGCCATACGCAAGGCTGCAGATTGCGAGCGGCCGATGCGCATCGCCCTTCTGCTCGCTTGCGCGCAGCGCGGTCAAAAGGCTTCCCGACGCGCCGAACCCCAGCAGGCCGATCGAGATCACCATGTAGGTGAAGTGGTGCCACATCATGATCGCGAACACACGGGTGAGCGCGATCTCGAACAGGATCACCGAGAGGGCGAGGAAGAAGATCCCCGCCAGCGTCGACTTCAGGCTGGCTTGCATCAGTTTGGGCTAGGCGCAGCCTGCGCCTGCATGGGCGATACGGGGAACATTCTCGGCACGCCGCAATGCGGATCCAAACCCCGAATCCGCGCCAGTGCGAGCGAACTGTCCGTGAATTCGACACGCGCTCCCAAGTCCCGATGACACGGTCGCCATCGCGCCCCCTGCGGGGCGTCGCTACAAAGGCTTCATGGGCAAACGGCTCTTCCTCGTCGACGGCACCGCGCTCGCCTACCGCAGCTTCTTCGCGTTCTCCAACAGCCCGCGCACTCAGCTCTCGACCAAGTCGGGGCACCCCACCGGCGCGACCTTCGGGTTCATCCAGACGCTGCGCTCGCTGCTCCAGCGCGAGAACCCTGACGCGATTGCGTTCGCGTTCGACGGGCCGCGCAAGGACCTCCACCGCACGGCGATCTACCCCGAGTACAAGTCGACGCGCGAGAAGATGCCCGACGAGATGGCGGCGCAGCTCGACGACATCCGCGCCGTCGTCGACGCGTACGGAATCCAGGTCGTCGATGGCGACCGCGACGAGGCCGACGACGTGATCGGCACGCTCGCAGTGCAAGGGCGCGACGCAGGAATGGAGGTGTTCCTCGTCACGGGCGACAAGGACTTCCTGCAGATCGTCGACGACCGCGTCAAGCTGTGGAACCTTCGCAGCTCGACGGCAAAGCCAGAGATCCTCGGCCCCGCCGAGGCGCAGGCCCAATGGGGCGTCCCCACCACCGCGATGGTCGACCTGCTCGCGCTGATGGGCGACAGCAGTGACAACGTGCCCGGCGTGCCCAAGATCGGCGAGAAGACCGCCGTCGCGCTGATCCAACAGTTCGGCTCCTTGGAGCAACTGCTCGCGCGCACCGCCGAGGTGACGAAGCCTGCGATCCGCGCGTCGCTCGAAGCGAACAAGGAGCTCGCGCTGCTATCCCAGCGCCTCGTCACGTTGAAGACCGACGTGCAACTGCCGATCGCAGCGACCGATCTCGGCCCAGCACAACCCGACGCGGACAAACTGCGCGCGTTGTTCCAGCGCCTCGAGTTCGACTCGCTGCTCGCGACCGTCGCAGCGGCGCAGAAGCCCGACGACATCCAGAAGGACTACGCGACGATCACGGACGCGGCGCAACTGGACGCGATGATCGCCGGGCTGCAGAAGGCCGGAGCGTTTGCGATCGCAACCGAAGCTGCTGGCCAACTGCACTTGCCGCGACTCGTCGGCATCGCGTTCTGCGCCGAGCCAGGCAAGAGCCGCTACGTGGCGCTCGACGCATCGTGCCCCATCCAAGGCGGCCGTGATGCCGCGCTGCGCGCACTGCAGCCGCTGCTCGAAGACGCTTCGTTGGGCAAGGTGTCCGCCGATAGCAAACGCGACCTCGCAGCGCTCCGCGGCGCCGGACTCGATGCGCGCGGGCTCGCATTCGACACCATGCTCGCGAGTTACTGCCTCGAGCCGGGAGTCGTGGCACACGATCTCGACAGCCAGGCGCTGCGTCGGTTTGGCTACAAGAAGACGCCGCGCAAGGAGCTGCTCGGCAGCGGCAAGAAGCAGAAGACCTTCGACCAAGTCGATGCCGGCGCGATCGCCGCGTTCGTCGGCGAAGACGCGGACTACGCGCTTCGGCTGCAGCGCGTGCTGGAGCCAGAGATCGCAGCGGCCAAGGTCGACGCAGTGCTCGGCGACATGGAGATGCCGCTCGTGCCCGTGCTGCTCGAGATGGAGCAAGAAGGCATCGCGCTCGATCGCGAACGACTCGCACAGCTGGGCCGCGAGATGGAGAAGCGCATCGCCGAGCTGGAGGCGCGCGTGCATGAGCGCGCGGGCCATCCGTTCAACCTCGGTTCGCCACAACAGGTCGGCGTCGTGCTGTTCGACGAACTCGAAGTCCACCGCGCGGCATCGCTGCAGAAGCCTCGGCGCACGGCGACCGGGCAATACAAGACCGACCACGAGGTGCTGGAGCAGATGGCGAAGCATCACGAGGTCCCAGCGCTGCTGCTGGAGTGGCGCCAGCTGACGAAGCTCAAGGGAACCTACGTCGACACTCTGCCGACGTTGTGCGATGCGCAAAGCCGCGTGCACACGACGTTCAACCAAGCGGTCGCAGCGACGGGCCGCCTGTCGAGCGACAACCCCAACCTGCAGAACATCCCGATCCGCACCGAGGAAGGCCGCAAGGTGCGCGCCGCGTTCGTCGCGCGCCAGAAGGGCTGGTCACTGATGTCGGCCGACTACA
The DNA here is from genome assembly GCA_903925435.1 of uncultured Planctomycetota bacterium. Lineage (GTDB taxonomy): Bacteria > Planctomycetota > UBA1135 > UBA1135 > UBA2386 > SXPK01. Next base: position 7,746 of record CAIYFF010000191.1, read on the forward strand.
GCCAGATCGAGTTGCGCATCCTCGCGCATCTGTCCGGCGACAAGGCGCTCGTCGAGTCGTTCCAAAAGGGCGAGGACATCCACGCGCGCACGGCGTCGATCGTCTACGGCCTGCTGCCCGACATGGTCACGCCTGAGTTGCGCAACCAGGCGAAGGTCATCAACTACGGCCTCATGTATGGCATGGGCGCAAGCCGCCTTGCGCAGGAGACTGGCATGAAGCCGCCTGAGGCGAAGAAGTTCATCGAGAACTACTTCCGCGCGCTGCCCGGCGTGAAGCGCTACCTCGACGGTTCGCTGCAGCAGGCGCGCGACAAGAAGGAGGTGTGGACGATGTTCGGCCGCCGCCGCCCGCTGCCCGACATCGACTCCACCAACGCGATGCAGCGCATCGCCGCCGAGAACATGGCGGTCAACACGCCGATCCAGGGCGCTGCCGCCGACATCGTCAAGCGCGCGATGCTCGCGGTGCATGCGGCGTTGGCGAAGGCCGGGCTGCGCGCCAAGCTGCTGCTGCAGG
>CAIYFF010000192.1 GCA_903925435.1 uncultured Planctomycetota bacterium
CGATCCGCAGCACGGCATCGACGCCCACTTGCTGCTGCAGTCGTTGGAGCGCGTCCGGCTCAGGCTGGTCCCCCGTGAGGGCGCCGCAACGCTGCGCCAGGTCGAAGCCTGCTCCGAGCGGCAATGCCCGGTAGCCACGTTCTGCGATCGCGCGCTCCGCGCCGTACGCAAAGCCGCGCAGGTCCATCACCAATCCTTCGCGCAGCGAGACTGGGGGCAGCACGAGGATCGCGCTCGGCGCGGGCCCCTCGAATGGAGTCGATTCGACGCGACCGATCGTGCACGCAGCGAGCACAAGGGCAACACAGCCCAGACCGACGCGCCGTGCCGTCACTCCAACTCCATCAGCAGGGCGCCACCCGCGACCGCCTCGCCTTGCTTGCAGAGGACGCGCGTGACCTTGCCGGAAGTCTCGGCGCCGAGCGGGTTCTGCATCTTCATCGCTTCGAGCACGACCAGCGTTTGCCCTTCTTCGACGACATCGCCTTCCTTCGCCTTCACGGCGACCACGATGCCGGGCATTGCGGCGCGCAGCTCGCGCTTGCCAGAAGCCTTGTGTCCTGCCGCAGCATGCGCAGCGCGCTCGCGATCGTCTTCGACGTGGACGACGAAGCGCTCGCCAACGATCTGCAGCGCCACTTGCTCCCGCTGCACGTCGGCGAGCACGTCGTAGCTCTTGCCGTCGACGAGCATCGAGAACATCGCGCCGTCGCCGATCAGCGACAAGTCGAGCTCATACGTCTTGTCGCCGCTCGTGCACACGAGCTGGTCGCCACGCCGCACGAACGCGAACTCGCGCTCATCGCCATCGAACTTGCACCAGTACTTCATCAGAACGCCCTCCGGTGGCTGTCCGCGCGGCCAAGCAATGCCCAACGAGGCGCCGACGAAGCGTGCGAGGCAGAGCTCGCCGCGGCCTGCGCGCCTGCGCGCTCGGCGCCGAGGAAGCGAGCGGCAGCGGCGGCCAGCATCGCAAGTTCGCGGCGCGAGGCCGGCGGCCCCTTCTCGACGCGTTCCAGGATGCCCGTGTCGTAGTCACCCGAACGGAACTCCTCGCTTCGCAGCGTGCGCAGAGCGACTGGCGCCGAGGTCGCGACGCCGACGATGCGCAGTTCGCGCAGCGCGCGTTCCATGCGCGCGATCGCATGCGCGCGGTCCTCGCCGTGCACAATCAACTTGCCGAGCATCGAGTCGTAGAACGGAGTCACTTCGAGGCCGCGATACATCGCCGAGTCGAGGCGCACACCGGGGCCGCCGGGCACGTTGAGCCGCGTGATGCGGCCAAGGCTCGGGAAGAACGTCTGCGGGTCTTCTGCGTTGACGCGGACTTCGATCGCGTGTCCGCGCGGCTGCGCGGGAGGCGTCAACGGCAGCCCCGCGCCGACGCGGATCTGCTCCTTCACGAGGTCGACGCCAAATCGCATCTCCGTCACCGGATGCTCGACTTGGAGGCGCGTGTTCATCTCCAAGAAGTAGAAGCGACCTTCCGACCACAAGAACTCGACCGTGCCAGCGCCGACGTAGCCCACGGTGCGCGCGAGGTCGCACGCCGCCTTGCACATCTGCTCACGCAGATCCTGGCTCAACACCGGACACGGCGACTCTTCGACGAGCTTCTGATGGCGGCGCTGCACCGAGCACTCACGCTCGCCATACGCGACCACGTTGCCGAGCTTGTCCGCCATCACCTGGATCTCGACGTGGCGCGGGCGCGTCACGAACTTCTCGAGGTAGATGCGGCCGTCGCCAAATGCGCTCAGCGCCTCGGCGCTCGCGAGTTGGAACGCTTCTTGGAGCCCCTTCTCGTCGCGGACGATGCGGATGCCCTTGCCGCCGCCGCCCGCCGCGGCCTTCAGCATCACGGGGTAGCCGATGTCGCGCGCAGCCGCTGCAAGCCGGTCTTCGTTGACGTCTTCTTGCAAGCCAGGAACGAGCGGCACTCCAGCCTTATGAGCAATCTTGCGCGCTTCGACCTTGTCGCCCATCGACAGGATCGCGGCCGGCGGCGGCCCCAAGAACTCGACGCCGGCATCCTTGCAGGCCGCGGCGAAGTCCTCGTTCTCGCTCAAGAAGCCGTAGCCGGGATGCACCGCATCCGCGCCCGACTTCTTGCACGCGTCGATCACCTTGCCGATGTCGAGGTAGCTCTCGGACGGCTTGCTGCCGCCCAAGTGCACCGCGTGCGACGCGCGCCGCACGTGCAGCGCATTGCGGTCTGCGTCGCTAAACACCGCGACGGTCTCGATGCCCATCTCCTGGGCGGTGCGGATCACGCGCAGCGCGATCTCGCCGCGGTTCGCGATCAGGATTCGGCGGAACAACGACATGGGCCGCGAACGGTAGCAGCCGCGCGGCAGCCGACCAAACTCCGCGGCGACATCTGTCCTCGCCTGCGTCCTGGCGCACACAACCCTGCGGCGTATCGTCCCGCCGCATGCGTCGCCGTGCCGTCGTCGTGCTCGAACTCGCCCTGCTCGCGGCGCTGCTCGCCTGGCTTGCGACGACGCTCGCAGACTCCGGCGACAAGCCCGACGGCGCGATCGACCTCAAGGTGCAACTCCTGGGGGCAGAGGACCGCGTGCTGCTGCTCCAGCGTGATGATGGCTCCCTCGCCTATCGCATCCGGTCTGACGAAGGCGCTGAGCAGTGGCTCTCGCCCGAGCAGTTCGCGCGCCGCGTGCACAGCGACCAGCGCTCCCGCGGCCCGTGGGAAGTGCTGCTCAACGTGTCGTCGCCAGCAGGCTTCGTCTGGGTCACGCTCGGGTTCCTCGGCCAACTCCTGTTCACGGGCCGCATGCTCGTGCAGTGGTTCGTAAGCGAACGCGAGAAGCGCTCCGTCGTGCCGACCGCGTTCTGGTGGATGAGCCTGATCGGCGCAACGATGCTGCTGGTCTACTTCGTGTGGCGAAAGGAGCCGATCGGCGTGCTCGGCCAGGCAACTGGCTGGTTCGTCTACGTGCGCAACCTCTGGATGATCCACAAGGCGAAGGCCTCTGGCGGCGCGGCCGCGCAGCAGTAGAACGCTGCGCATGAAGCCACTACGAGTCCTCGTCGCCGGTTGCGGCAACATGGGCAGGAGCCACGCCCGC
>CAIYFF010000193.1 GCA_903925435.1 uncultured Planctomycetota bacterium
AACGCAAGTCGCGCGAGGTGCCCGAAGAAGTCAGGATGCCCGTCGATCTGCAAGCCGCGCATCCACAGATCGCGCGCAGCAGTCGTCTTGCCGTCGTGCGCGAGCAGGATGCCGAGGTTCTCCAAGCCGCGCGAAGGCGGCGGATCCAACTGCGTCGCGTGCTCCAGCCAATCCATCGCGCGACGATCGTCGCCGAGTTCGCGAAGGTGGTCGGCCACCGACACGCAGCCCTCGCCGTCGCCTGGCTGCGCGGAGTAGCAGCGATCCAAGAATCGCCGCGCGAGCTCGCCGTCGATGCGGCCCGCGTCGCATGCGTGCGCAACCGTCGAGTGCGCGATGCGGAGCGCGAGGCCGAACTGCGGGTCGATCATGATCGCCTGCGCAAACGGATCCAGCAGCGGTTCGCGGTCCGCGGGCCCCTCGATCTGCAAATCGCCGCTGATCAACATCGCGTTGTCGAGCGCGCGCAAGAACAGGAAGAACGCTTCGCTGTTCTCCGTCATCATCCCGCGCGCAGGCTCTTGGTAGCGCAGGTCGAGCAACCGCGCGAGGCGCCGCGTCAACTGCAGCAAGTCTGCAACGGGATGCGAACGGCGAACGAGACCGCCGACGCGATTGGTCGCGCGTTCGTCATCGTCCTCGGCGAAGTAGACGTGGAACTCGACGCGCAACCCTTCGGGCGCGGGGGTCAACTCGCCGGTCACGACCGCGCGCACGTCCGCATCCGGCGGCAGCAAGTCGAACGCTTCGTCGGGCTCCGGCGGAGCGTCCATCACGACCCAGAGCACGGGACCTTCGTCTGGCGGCGTCTGGACCTCGAGCATTCCCGTCGGCCCCATGCGACCGCGGTTGAGCACGCGATGCACAAAGTCCGGTATGCGACGCGACAGCACGCCGGAGTCCAGGTCGCCAAACCCTTCTTCTTCGGGCACCGCGAGCGGCAGCAGCATGATCTCGGGCATCCGCTCGAAGTCAGCGAGGCCTTCGTCGTGCATCGGGTCGTGTCGCGTCATGGAGCGCGCCTTCAGCCCGGAGGCCAGCCGAACGAGCGGCCCGCCAAAACGTGAACGTGGAGGTGGAACACCGACTGACCCGCGTTGCTGCCGTTGTTGATGACGACGCGGAATCCATCGTTGGCGATGCCGAGCTTCTTCGCGACTTCGGCAGCGGCCCACAGCAGATGACCAAGCAGCGCCTTGTCGCTCTCGTCAGCATCCGCAAGTCGCGCGATGGCACGCTTGGGGATGACGAGGAAGTGAACAGGAGCCTGCGGCGCCACATCCGCGAACGCGACGCACTGATGATCCTCGTGCAGCAGGCGCGCAGGGATCTCGCGGCGCAGGATGCGCGCGAACACGTTCGAGGCGTCGTAGTTCACCGGGTGGTTCGGCGGCGCGCGGAAACGCCGCGCGCACAGGCGACGCAGTATGGAGCGGCGCACGCGCGCCTCAAGCGCGAGTTCGTTCTCCGTGCGTCCGCTCCAGCGGAAGGCGCGACGACCGGGACGGATCCGCCGCAACAGCCCATCTCGCAGCGGAGCCCCTTCCAGGATCAAGCGACCGCGTTACCCTGCTCCCCCCATGGAACTTCCGCTGCGCAATGCGTGCACCACCATCGCCATCGTCGGCGGCACTGGCAGCGGCAAGACGACTCTCGCGCATGCGCTCGCAGAGCACTTTGGCGAGCACTGCGCGGTGATCGACCACGATTCCTACTACCGCGATCTGTCGCACCTGAAGCCAGCCGAGCGCGCGGCCATCAACTTCGACCACCCCGACTCGCTGGAGAACTCGCTGCTGGTCGACCACCTCCATCGACTGCGCGCGGGCCGCACGATCGACAAGCCGAAGTACTGCTTTGCCACACACTCACGGCTGCCGGAGCGCGAATGGGTGGCGCCCAAGCCGGTGGTCGTCGTCGAGGGCATTCTGCTGATGGCCTTGCCCGAGCTCCGCAATGCGTTCGACCTGCGCGTGTTCGTCGACGTGCCCGACGATGTGCGCGCGCTGCGCCGATTGCGGCGCGACGTCAGCGAACGCGGCCGCACGATCGACAGCGTCTGTGCGCAGTGGATGCAGACCGTGCGCCCGATGCACGAGCGCTTCGTGGCGCCGGCCAAGCGCCGCGCAGACCTCGTGGTCTCCGGCCAGGAGCCGACGCGCGATGCGGTCCTGCGCGTGCTGGCTCAACTTTCGGCGCTGGAGCCGGCGGCCAAGGCCGCCGAACAGGCGTAAGGAGCCAAGTCTGCGCGCGCTCAGCGCACGCGCAGATCTTCGGGCATCAGCGCGTAGACCGTCATCGGACGGTCCTGCGCCATCGCGTGGCGCAGCAGCGCGAGCAGTCCGTCGAGGCGCGACAGCTTCGCGATCATCGCGAGCGCCGCGGCGTCGCCTTGGGCGAACGCGCGCGCGTCGAACATCTGGTCGAAGATCGACTGCGCAAAGTCGCGAGCCTTCGGCGCGTGGCGAATCTCGATGTCCGCCTCCGGCTTGCACTTCTCCTTGACCATCGCGATCGCGTCCTCGACGCCGCCGATCTTGTCGACGAGCCCGAGTTCAACCGCCTGCGCGCCAGACCAGACGCGGCCGCCTGCGACCGCGCGAATCGAATCGACCGTCATGTTGCGCGACTTCGCCGCGATGCCGAGGAACTGGTCGTAGATCTGATCGACGAACAACTGCATGCGGTTGCGCGCCGAGTCAGACCACGGCTTGTCCATCGCATCCATGTCCGCGCCGGCATCGAGGCCGACCACGTCGGTGTGCACGCCAAGGCGCCGCATCAGCGCACCAAGTTGGAAGCGCATGCTGAACACGCCGATCGAACCGGTGATCGTCGCAGCCTCGGCGAGGATCGGCTGGCCGATGCACGTGATCCAGTAGCCGCCCGACGCAGCGAGTTCGCCCATCGAGAACACCACTGGCTTCTTCGCCGCAAGACGCTCGAGCGCGAGGCGGATCGCTTCGCTCGCGGTCGCAGAACCGCCCGGCGAGTTGATGCGCACGACGACGCCCTTCACGTCCTCGTCGTCGGTCAGCGCTTCGATCTCCTTGACCGAAGGCTCCGAGACGATGCTGCCCGCTGCGGCTGCGGAGCCATCCGCGATCGCGCCCGACAAATGCAGCACGACGATGGCCGGATAGCCGTCGTCGTCATCGTCCTCGCGCTTTGCCTTGAACATCTCGGACAACGAGCTGAGCAGGTCCTTGTTCTTCTTCGCCTTCTTCGGGATGGCATCGACCAGCTCGTATTCGCCGAGCTCCTTGCCCATCGCGAGGTCGAGGGCGCGCTTGCTGCCTTCGTAGGCCACGAGCTCGTCAACGAGCCCAGCAGCCAAAGCCTCTTCGGCCGTGAACATGCGCTGCGCTTGCAGCTCTGCGACCTTCGCGGGATCGAGCTTGCGACCCTTGCCGACGCTCTCGCAGACGACCTTGTTCATCGACTGCAGCATCGCCGCGTAGTGCTTCTTCAGCCCTTCGGACATCGTCGAGCGCACATACGGCTCAACCGCGCCCTTGAACTCACCCACGCGCGTCATCTCCACCTCGACGCCGAGCAATCCGAGCGCGTCCTTGTAGTGCATGACGCTCATCGACGGCGACTTGAAGTCGACCGAGCCCATCTTGGCCATCAGCACGCGATCGCATTGCGACGCGAGCTGCATCGTGACCGTGGTCGCGTTCTCGAAGTAGCAGACGATCTTCTTGCCGGCTGCGCGCACCTTGGCCATGGCGCGTTCGACCTCGCGCATCTGCGGCTGGTTGAGGCCAACCGGCTGCGTGAGATCGAGCAGCACCGTCGATCCTTCGTGCTTCGCGAGCTTCTCGATCGTCTCGACGAACTCGAAGAACGACTTCGCCTTGCCGCCGCCGCCGCCGAGCAGCAGGGCCGCCGGGTCAAACGACTGCTCGGCGAGGTCCTGGTAGGCGCCGGCGGGGCGGAGCAGCACCACCTTGTTCTTCTGCGGCGCAGGCTCGGTCGCCGCGGCAGGCGCGGTTTCCGGTGCAGGTTGCTTGTCCGTCGGGTCCTGCGCAATCGCGCAGGCGAGACCGAAGGTGAACGTCGTGACGAACGCTAGGAATCGGGACATGAGGATGGAATGCGCGAGGGGTTCCGAACGAGGCGCGCAGCGTAGCCGAACGACCCGCGGTCCTGTCACTCGCCGAGGAACGGTTGCCGAGCCCGCGACGATATCGCTCGCCTCGCTATCGTCCGCGCCGTGGAACCGCAGGTGTTGTTCATCTTCGCGCTCGTGGCGCTGGCCGCCTTGGGCGCCTACCTGTCGTGGAAAGCGGAGCAGCAGCGTCGGACCGACCTCGAACGGGTCGCCGCATCGCTGGACTTGCGCTACGACCCGAGCGACGACGACTCGCACGACGACGAATACGCGCAGTTCGACGTGTTCCGCCGCGGCCACTCGCGCACGGCGCGCAACACGATGCGCGGCGCAGTCGAGTTGTTCGGCTCGCGATGCCGCTTGTGCATGGGCGATTTTCGCTACAAGGTCACGAGCGGCAGCGGCAAGCACCGCCGAACCACGACCTACCGGTTCAGCTATCTGATCGTGCACCCGCCGTGGCCTGCGCCAACGCTGCTCGTGCGACCCGAAGGGTTGTTCGACAAGCTGAAGGGCGCGATCGGATTCGATGACATCGACTTCGAGTCCGAGGAGTTCAGCCGCAAGTTCTATGTGCAGTCGTCGGACAAGCGCTTTGCCTACGACGTGCTGCATCCGCGCGTGATGGAGTTCTTGTTGAAGGAACAACCCGATGCACTGGACCTCGAAGGCGGCGCACTGTGCGTCAGCGATGGTTCGCGGCTTTGGGAACCCGACGACTTTCGCGCGCGACTCGACTTCGTGCGCCGATTCTGTGAACTCTGGCCGCGCCACCTCCTCGTCGACCTCGCCAAGTGATGGAACCCGCACTCCTGATCGTCGTAGCCGCCATCGCAATCCCCGTGATCTGGTGGATCGCGGTGCACAACCGATTCGTGCGACTCAAGCACGCGGTCAAAGAGAGCTGGGCCGACGTCGACGTCGAACTGAAGCGCCGCTACGAGCTGATCCCCAACCTCGTCGAGACCGTGAAGGGCTACGCGAAGCACGAGCGAGACGTTCTCGAACGAGTCGTCTCGCTGCGCAATGCCGCGATGCAGAACCACGGCAATGCAGCGAGCCAGGCCAAGGACGAGAACGCGCTTGTCACGGGACTGCGTTCGCTGTTCGTCGTCGCCGAGGGCTACCCGCAGCTCAAGAGCGACGCCAACTTCCGCGCGCTCCAGGAAGAACTCGCGCTCACCGAAGACCGCATCGCCGC
>CAIYFF010000194.1 GCA_903925435.1 uncultured Planctomycetota bacterium
AGCAACCTGGGCATCGAGAAGATCGACTCGATCCGCACTCGCATGGGCTTCTCGGCCGCGAGCAAGCGGCAGAGCCTGCAGGACGTCGACCTTCGCTCGGTCACGCAAGACGCACTGCGCGACTTCTTCCGGCCGGAGTTCATCAACCGCATCGACGAGATCGTGATGTTCAACCCGCTGGACGTGAAGGTCTGCGAGCGCATCGCCGGCAACATGCTCCGCGAGGTCAGCGACCTGCTGAAGAAGCGCGGCATCACGACCACGTTCTCGCCCGGCGTCCGGGTTCAGCTCGCGAAGCTGGGCTTCTCGGAAGAGTTCGGCGCGCGCGAACTGAAGCGCTTGCTGAAGCGCCGCATCGAAGACCCCATCACCGAGTTGATCCTCGACAAGGACCTCGGCGCAGGCTCGACGATCACCGTGCGCGTGAAGAACGGCGAGTTCGCGTTCAGCGCCAGCACGGCCGAGACCAAGACGGCCTCGCTGCAGCCGGCCTGAGCCCTGCGGTTGCAGAGCGCGGCTGAGGCGGGCATCGTGCCCGCCTATGTTCCAAGGCCACACGCAGCGCCTGCTCCCCCATCTCGCCGCAGCCGCAGCGCTGCTGGCAGCGCCGGTTTGCGCGCAGGCCACTCCGGGGTCGATCGACCCCGCGGACGCGTCGCTGCCCGTCGCCCGCTACACGTCGGCGCAAGGGGAGCGGATCGTCACGCGCGGCGACGTCGCGCTCGAGATGGCGTTCCATCTGCGCCGCAAGGACGACGGCCGCGCCGCGTGCACGCAACTCGTGAAGTCCGAGCTCGTGCGCCGCGCAGCGCAAGCGGCCGGCGTCTGGCCCACGACTGAATCGGTGCAACAGCGCTGGAACGAGCTGAAGGCGCAGCTGCGCGCAGCCGGGCGCGACATCGACAAGGAACCGGCCCTGCGCAACACCGGCGAGAAGGCGCTGCTCGACTACCTCGCGATCGACCTCGCGCACGAGCAACTCGTTCGCAAGGAACTCTCACTCGGCAAAACCGAACAAGTCAGCCCCGCGATGCTGGAGCTGTGGGTCAAGGAAGCGCGCGAGCGCACCAAGGTCATAGACGACCCGGACCAATTGCCGCTCGGCACGGCGGCGCGCATCGGCGACGACGGCGTGCCGCTGCTCGCGCTCGGCATGTTGTTGCTGCGCAGCAGCGAGCAATCCGAACTCGACAAGTTCGTGCGCCAGGTCGTGGCGCTCGACGGCATCGAGCAAGCCGCGCGGGAAAACGGCGTCGAAGCGACGCCCGAAGACCTTCGCGCCGAATTGGAGTTGCGCCGCACGATGGCGGACAAGGACCCGCGTTACGGCGGATTGTCCTTCGAGCAACTGCTGCGCGCGCAAGGGCTCACGCCCGATCTGCTCGCGCAGTCGCGCGTGTTCCGCGCGCAGACTCTGCAAAAGAAGCTGATCGCGAAGCTGCACCCGCGTCAGCAACTGCTCGCGAGGCTCGCGAGCGACCGCGAGACCGAACTGCAGCGCTTCGGGCCGCGCCGCAACCTCGCGATCGTGTTCGTGCGCGCGCTCGAAGAACCGAATGCGCTCGTGACGAAGGACTTCGCGAAGGCGGAAGAGCAACTTCGCGCAGCAAAGCAGCGACTCGACGCCGAGACCTTCGCCAACGTGGCGCGCATCGAGAGCGACGACGCGGGCACCAAGATGCGCGGCGGCGACTGCGGCTGGATCGCGCGCAAGGGCCGCGACCTGCCTGAGCCCGTGCTCGAAGCCGCGTGGGCGCTGCCGCAAGGCGGAGTGTCCGACGTCGTGCGAGCCAAAGACGGCTGCTACCTCGTGAAGACGCTCGGGATCGAGCCGAAGCTCGAAGACGACGCGATCATCGCGCGCATGCGCGAGAGCCTCGTCGAGGACTTCACCAAGGACATGATGAAACGCGCAGAGATCCGCCGAGCCGATGGCAAGCGCCTCGATGGCGACGATCCGACGGAGGCCGGCAAGTGAACTCGCTCCATCCCATCCCCTGGACGATCGACGGCGCGCGACTCGTCGCGCGCACCGCGGAAGGCTCGATCCTCACCTCGATCGCGCGCGCAGTCGTGGCCGATGGAATCACAGTGCTCACCGGCGACGGCGAGACCTGCGCGATTGTCGTGACTGGCACATTCGACCTGCGCGGCGGATCCACGCAGTGGCAGAGCCGCGGCGCGCGCTCGACGCCATACGCAGGCCGACCGGTCGCCGTGTTCTTGCCGCCACGCACGGAGTTCGCAGCCGAGAATGGCGCAGGCGAGATCCTGTGGATCGAAGCGAAGAAGCCCGAAGCGCCGGTGGCGACTGGACGCGAGGCGCTGCGCCAGAGCCCGCTGCTGCAGTTGTCCGGCAGCGGCAAGTCCTTCGATCCGACGCGCGGCGAATGGATGCCAGCCGAGTCCTTCCCGACCGCAGCCGAATCGCTGCCGCCTCGTCGCATCGCGCAGGCGCAGTGTGGCGAGGTCCGCGTCGAGCGCGTGTTCGCGGCGGACTACAAGGCCGAGACGCTCGTCGTCGACGAAGCCGTGGTGCAGGACGGACAGATCCTCGACCTGTCGCACTTGCCATTGCCCGCACACGCCACCGAAGCGCTCGTCTACGTGCGCTGCGACGGCGAAGCGATCGTGCGCATGTCCGACGCCACAGCCACAATCGCGCGCGACGGAGTACTCCACGGCAAGGGCGCAGTGCAGTCGCTGCGCATCGAAGCAAAAGGCGCTGCGGCCTACGTCGTGATCGCCACCGGCAGGAAGGGCGCCTAGCCGCGAAGCTAACCCCGCGCTCGCTGCGCGTTGCGAACCCACGCAACGATCTGCGGCTCCACCATGGCGCCGCTCTGGCGCGCGATCTCTCGGCCGCCCGCAAACGCGATCAGCGTCGGGATGCCGCGGATCGAGAACGGCGCGGCGACGTCCGGGTGCGCCTCGGTGTCGACCTTCGCGAACTGCGCCTCGCCAAGCAGCGAGTGCGCCGCCTTCTCGAAGTGCGGCGCCATCATCCGGCACGGACCGCACCACGATGCCCAGAAGTCGACGATGACCGGCAGTTCACTCGCGGCGATGTAGGGCGCAAAGGTCTGCGACGTCAACGCGACGGGATGCTCGGTAAGCAACCGCTGCTTGCACTGAGCGCACACCGGGACATCGGCAAAGCGCGCGGTCGGCACGCGGTTCTTGCTGCCGCACGCAGCGCATGGAAGCACGAGCGAGGCTTGGTTCATGTCGTTCTTCTGCGTCGCAGCAGGATGCGGCCACGCATGTCCCCGCGAATACGACACGCAACGGGCCGCGCGCAACCGCAGTTCGATCTACGAGGTTGGACGACCCTCAACCCGCGAGGAACGCACGCACCACGACCACATCGCCGCCACCCGCCAACCGCAAGGGAGCGCCCTCGCGCTGGAAGTCCTTCGGCAGATAGCCAAGCCCGAGTCGCGACCCGCCTCCGGGCATCGGCGCAGCGCGCATCACGCGCCCCACGGGCAGATCGTCTTCGCACTCGTGCAGCACCACCGGCGACGAAACACGCGGCCCTGCCGCGAGCTCCAGCAAGCACAGCGCGCGGTTCGTGTGCCCATAGGTGTAGATGCGCGCCACGATCTCCTGCCCCGTGTAGCAACCCTTCGTCGTCGAGCAGTGGTCATCGAGGAACGCTTCGAGCGCCAGCGTCGACGACTCGGTGTCGACGCCGACAGAGACGATGCCCGCAACCATCTGCAGGCAATCGGCGCGGTCTGCATCGAGCGGCGAGCCGCTCCACTCGGGCATCGCATCGCCGCGCGTGAAGTGTCGCCGGACAAACTGCACGCCACCGCGTTTCCACGCAAACATCACCGCGGAGCCGCGCTCGGGCGCGATCGCAGTCTCTGCGCCAATCCACTCATCGCACGCAGGCTCCCCGGCCCC
>CAIYFF010000195.1 GCA_903925435.1 uncultured Planctomycetota bacterium
AGTCGTTGGTCGGGTCGAAGGTCGGATTGTCGGTGACCGTCTCCGTGATCTCACTGTCCTGGAGCACCGGCTCGTCCTTCGTGATCTCCTTCTCGGGCTCCGGCGGGGGAGGCGGAGGCGGCTCCTCGATCTGCTTCTGATCCTGGAGCTGCATCTCGACCTTGATCTCCTCGGTCTTGGTCGCGGTGGCCGGGATCAGCACGTAGGCGAGAAGCAGGACCACAGCGTGGGCGACCGCCGAGAGGATCAACCACGGTGCGTGGCGAATCTGCTCGGCCATCAGGTCCTGGAACGACGGCTGCTCCTGCTCCCAGATCGGGAGCACCTTGGAGTCGACGTGGAGCTTGGTGGGGTCTATTTGGGCCATGGGACGTCGCTTTTCTCCGATGCTCAGGCTGGCGCGGCTTGCGTCAGTCGGCAGCGAATGCCCGTGCAACGGCGCGGGCTGAGAGGGGGTTCAGCGGGCGCGAAAGTAGAGCGGCGGCGATGGGGGCGAGCAAGCGCGGCGCGTGACGCTTGCGACGGAAGAACCGAGGCCGTGAGCCCCGACCTGCCAGGCTCCTCGCTCAGGCCCCGCCGTTGCGGAGGTCCGCAGGCTGCCAGACATGGGTGCGCTCCTTGGCGCGCCGGCGGGTCTGCTCGAGGAGCCGGTCCTGGATCCGCTGCTCCAAGAGGTCGCGGATCAGCTTTTGGACTTCGGGCGAATCGAACGGCTCCTTCTTGGGAGGCTCGTATTCGAGCACCTTCCAGAGGCGAAACCCGCTGCCGCCCTCGATCGGGTCCGACACCTTGTCCTTGGGGCCGGCGAGCGCGAACTCGACCTGGTCCTGGCGCCTCGTCTGCTTCGACTCTTCGTCGATGCGCAGCACTTCGGGCGCCAGCGCGCCGGACTTCTCGAACCGGGTGGCCAGTTCTTGCGGCGAGAGCAGTTCCTTCTTCCACACCTCTGCCGCCTCCTGCGCCGCCTGCTGCGCGCCGGGTCCCGAGAAGGCCACCGAGCCCAGCACCGCGAGGCTGCCGCGCTCGAACTCCTTCAGGTTCTCGCGGTAAAAGGTCCGCATCATCCGCGGCGTGATGAACAGGTTGCGCTGGTTGTTGAAGCGCGTGTTGATCGCCATCGCGCGCGTCAGGCTCGACATCTTGTCGACGCGCTGTTCCCGCACGAAGGTCTCCCAGTTGCGGCCTTGGCGCGCCTGTTCTTCGGTGACCGCCTGCAGCGTGCCGAGCTTGCGGACCAGCTCGCGCTCTTCGTCGCGCATCTGGTCCTGAAAGATCGACTCGACGCGGTCTGGCGGAAAGATGCCCAGCGTGATCGCGCCCTGCGCGAGCGCGTGCTGGTCGATCTTGCTGTTGAGGTTGCGCTGCATCAGCGCGCGCTTCTCGCCGATCGGCAGTTGGCGGCCGCGCTCTTGCTCTGCCGTTCGGATCTGGCCCAGCGTCAGCGCGAGCACCTCGCGGTTCAGGATCACGGCGTCGTTGACCGTCGCCATCACGCGGTCGAGCAGCACGGCGCCCTGCAGCGGATCCTCTTGCGCGCACAGCGGCACGTGGAGGCAGCAAGCGAGCAGCAGAGTGCGGGCGCGCGGTCCGTTCATCGGCGGCGCATCTTGTGCGCGGGCGCGCGGCCGGACAAGGCGTCGAGCAAGAACTGCAGCACGTCCTCGCCCTTTGGCTTCTTGCCTCGGAACGGCGGCAGCATCAGGTGCGTGCGGCCCGCTTCGACGGGGCGAACGTCCGCAAAGCAGTCGAGCCAGCTGCCGCCGAGCGGCACGCCCGGCGGATGCCGCACGACGAGGCGGTCGTCGTCGACCCATTGCACCGACAGGAGCCCGAGGCCCTGCAACGCGTGCTTCAAGCGGAACGTGTTGAGCAGGTTCTGCACCGGCGCAGGCAACGCGCCAAAGCGGTCGCGAAGGTCCTGCTGCAGCGTTTGCAGTTGTTCGTCGTCGACAGCCGCGTCCATCTCGCGCAGCAGTTCGAGTCGCAGGCGCGGATCGGCGAGGAACTTCTCGGGCAAGTGCGCACGCAGTCGCAGGTCGACGTCGACTTCGACGACCGTGTGCAGCGCGGGCCGCTTCTCCTTGTGCGCCTGCACTGCTTGCTGCAGCAGTTGGCAATACATGTCGTAGCCGACCGCCGCGATGTGGCCCGATTGCTGCGGCCCGAGCAGGTTGCCAGCGCCGCGGATCTCGAGGTCCTTCATCGCGATCGCAAAGCCTGCGCCGAGTTGCGACAGCTCCTCGAGCGCCTTCAGCCGCTTCTTCGCGTCCTCGCTCGGTGGCGCGTCGTGGTCGAGCATGAGGTAGCACCACGCCTTCTGGTCGTTGCGGCCGACGCGGCCGCGGAGTTGGTGCAACTCGCCGAGTCCGAACTGATCCGCGCGGTCGATGAGGATCGTGTTGGCGCGCGGCAGGTCGAGGCCGTTCTCGACGATCGTGGTCGAGACCAGGATGTCGAATTCGCCGCGCACGAATGCGCGCACGGTCTTCTCGACCTCGTCCTCGTTCATCTGGCCGTGGCCGATCGCGACGCGCGCGCCCGGCGCGAGCTTGCGCAGTCGCGTGGCGATGGGCTCGAGGTCGGCGATGCGGTTGTGCAGGTAGAACACTTGCCCGCCGCGCGCGAGTTCGCGCGTCACCGCTTCGTGCAGCAGATGGTCGTCGCGGAACACGACGCGCGTCTCGACGTCTTGCCGTCCCGGTGGTGGCGTCGCGAGCGTGCTGATCGCGCGGATGCCGAGCAGCGAGCTATGCAGCGTGCGCGGGATCGGCGTGGCGGACAGCGTCAGCACGTCGACGTCGGTGCGCAGCTGCTTCAGCTTCTCCTTCTGCCGCACGCCAAAGCGCTGCTCCTCGTCGACGACGATCAGCGCGAGGTCCTTCCATTCGACGCTCTGGCCGAGCAGTTGGTGCGTGCCGACCACGACGTCGACCTGCCCTTGCAGCAGGCGCTCGTGCACTTCCTTGCGTTCCTTCGTCGTCCGGTAGCGCGACAGCAATTCGACGCGCACGCCAAACGGCTCGCACCTGCGCTGGAACGTGCGCGCGTGTTGCTCCGCGAGGATCGTCGTCGGCACTAGCACTGCGACCTGTCGACCGTGGAGCGCCACGCGGAAGACCGACCGCAGCGCGACCTCGGTCTTGCCAAAACCGACGTCGCCGCACAGCAGGCGATCCATCGGCGTCGGCTTCTCGAGGTCCGCCTTGATGTCGGTCCACGCCGTCGCTTGGTCCTCGGTGTCGCGGAACGGAAACGCGTCGAGGAAGTCGCGCTCGACGGGGTCCTGCGTGTGCGGCGGCCGCTGGATCTTGGCGCGCGCGGCCTGCACTTCGAGCAGGTCGGCCGCCATGTCGAACACTGCTTCTTGGACCTGTTCCTTGCGGCGCGAGAAGCCTTTGCCGCCGAGCTTGTCGAGCTGGATGCCCGCCTTGCTGCCGACGTACTTCTGGACGAGGTGGATCTTGCTCGCGGGGACGAGCAGCGTCACGTCGTCGGCGAAGCACAGGCGCAGATGGTCCTCGGCGCTCTCGCCTCGCTCGACGAGTTCCATGCCGAGGAACCGGCCGATGCCGTGCACTGCGTGCACGACGTAATCGCCAGGGCCCAGCTCGAAGAAGCTCTGGATCGCGCGGCTCGGCGCCGCCACGCGTTCGCGCACGCGCGCTTGCTGCGGCACGCCGGCGAACTCCACGTTGGACAGCACCGTGCACGAGAGGTCGGGCACGCGGAAGCCGCGCGAGATCGCGCCGATGCGCAGCGAGACCTGCTCCTTGTCGAGGTCGATCTGCTTGTGCGCGAAGATCTCCAGCAGGCGCTGTCGCTCCGACTCGCTGCGGCACACGAGCAGCACGCGCCCTTGCATGCCGCGCACCGAACGCAGGCGACCGGTGGGGTCAGCTTCGCCCGAACCGACGGCGCTGCCCGCGGACAGGATCTTGAGGTCGAGGTCGTGGCTCGGCAGCGCCGAGAGTCGCAACTGCGCGCAGTTGCGCAATTCGTCATCGAGCGCTGCGAGGCCGCGCGGGAAGCCGCTGTCGAAGCTCGCCAACATCGAGGTGCGCTGTTCGATCCGCAACGGCTCGTAGAACACGACGAGGAGGTCGCGGAGCTCGACGTGCGACAGCACGGTCGCGTCGTCTTCGAGCGCGTCGCTCGCGCCAAACAGCAGTTCGACGCGTTCCTTCACTTCGACCGTGCGCTGGCTCGTCGGATCGAACGATCGAATCGACTCCAGCGTGCGGTCGAAGAACTCGAATCGCAGCGCTGCGTCGGCGCCCAACGGGAACACATCGACGACGTCGCCGCGCGCGCTCACTTCGCCCGGCGCCAACACCAGCGGCACGGAGCGAAGGCCCGCAGCGCTCGCTTGCTGCAGCAGCGCGTCGCGTTCGAGTTGCTGGCCTGCGTGCAGCACGACGCGGCCCTTCTGCAGCGCCTTCTTGGCGGGAGCCTTCTGCAGCAGGGCTTCCATGCAGCCAACCGTCACCGAGCGCGGCTTCTGCGCATTGGCGAGCGCCTTGTGTCGTTCGCTGCGCGTCTGCGGATCGGGTTGCTGCGCGTCGTCGAGTTCTTGCTTCGGCAGCACCGAGGACGCGATCGAGAAGCATGCGAGGTCCGATTGGATCTGCATGCTGTCGACGTCGTCGGCGGTGAGGACGAGCGTCCTGCCCTTGTGGCGCTGCAGCACGCACGCGAGCAACAACGCAGCGCTGCCGCCCCAGAGTCCGCCGACTTTGCGATGGCTGCAAAGCTCGACGGCCTCGAACACGCGCCGCACGGTTGGCAACGCGGCAAACTCGGCAAGGAGCCGATCCAACGGGTCGACGAGCTGCGGCATCGTGCGGTCGCGCGGGTCAGGCTTGCGCGGCGTTCGTTTCGTCGCGCAGCTTGTGCAGGAGGCGGGCGGCCGCAGCTTTCTCTGCCGAGCGCTTGTTCGGGCCCGAACCTTCCGCCGAGCGGTCGTCAGGCAAGCGCGCGAGCACGCGGAACTGCTGCTCGTGCTGCAGGCCGCTCGTGCCGACCAGGTCGTAGCGCGGCTGGCCGAGCTTGTGACGTTGGCAGTGGTGCAGCAGCGCGGTCTTGCTGTCGATCGCCGGCGCATCCTCGGACGGCTCGGCGGCCGCGTTGCTGAGCACGTGGCGCTTCACGAACGAGCGCGCCGCGCGCACGCCGCCGTCGAGGTAGATCGCGCCGAGCACCGCTTCGACGAGATCGGCGAGGATGCGTTCGCCGTCGCGCTCATTGGTGCGCAGTCCCTTGCCGACGAGCAGGTGGTTGGACAGGTCGAGCTTGCGCGCGATCGCCGCGAGCGGCTTGCGGCTCACGTAGTGCGAGCGCGTCTCGGTCAGCTGGCCTTCGGGGATCTCGGGTTCCTTTTGGAACAACGCGTCGGCGACCGCGAAGTTGAGGATCGCGTCGCCCAAGAACTCGAGCCGCTCGTAGTTGCGCTTGCCTTCGTTGCCCGTCGATGCGTGCGTCAGCGCGCGATCGAGATGGTCCAAGTCCGTGAACTCGTGGCCGAGCTCCTTCGCCAACGCACGAAGCAGTCGTCGGCGGGCATCCTTGGGCGCAGAAGAACGGTCGGGCATAGGAAGGTGAGAGGCGGCAGGCTAGTGCCAGCGGCGCGTTCTGGCTACCTCCCGGCGGGCCTGCATTGGGGCGGCGCGGCGGAACCGCCCGTCGCAACGGGCGATTCCTGTCGGCCTCAGCGACTCAAACCGTCTCGCGCTGGCGGTCGTTGCGCTTGCGGTCGCTCTCACGCAGCCAGACCTTGCGCATGCGCACGGACTTCGGCGTGATCTCGACGTATTCGTCCTCGCCGACGTACTCGAGCGCGTCTTCGACGCCGAACGCGCGCGGCGGCGGCATCTTGACGAACGTCTCCTTGGTCGAGGAACGCACGTTGGTCGCCTTCTTCTCGCGCGACAGGTTCACGCAGAGGTCGTTGTCCTTGCAGTTCTCGCCGACGACCATGCCCTCGTAGACCTCCGTGCCCTCAGGCACGAAGAAGGTGCCGCGGTCGCGCAGGCCGTCCAGCGCGTAGAACGTCGCCGAGCCGCCCGCCATCGAGATCAAGACGCCGTTGATGCGCTCTTCGATGTTGCCGCGGTACGAGCCGTAGCCGTGGAAGACGTGGTGCATCGTCGCTTCGCCGGCTGTCGCGTTGAGCAGGCGGCTGCGCACGCCGATCAGGCCGCGCGCCGGCACCGTGAACTCAAGGCGCGTGAACGTGCCCTTCTTGTCCATCTTGAGCAGCTCCGCCTTGCGGGTGCCCAGGATCTCGATCACCTTGCCGACGGTGTCGCCGGGCGTGTCGACCGTGAGGTATTCGATCGGCTCGAGCCTCTCGCCGTTCTCTTCCTTGAAGAGCACGTGCGGCTTCGCCACCGAGAACTCGTAACCCTCGCGGCGCATCGTCTCGAGCAAGAAGCCCAGGTGCATGACGCCGCGGCCCGACAGCATGAAGCTGTCCGACGTGTCGCCTTGCTCGACGCGCAGCGCGACGTTGACGCGCATCTCCTTCTCCAAGCGCTCGCGAATGTGGCGCGACGTGAGGAACTTGCCGCCGTCCTTGCCGGCGAACGGCGAGTCGTTGACGCGCATCAGGATCGACATCGTCGGCTCGTCGATCGAGACGATCGGCATCGCTTCGGGATTGTCGACCGCGGCGACCGTGTCGCCGATCTGCAGGTCCTCGATGCCGTAGATCGCGCAGAGGTCGCCGGCGCTGACTTCCTTCGTCTCTTCGCGCGAGAGGCCCATGAACCGCAGCACGCCGCGGACATTGCATTCCTTCTTCGTGCCGGTGCGCGACAGGTGTGCCACGCGCGTCGCCGCCTTCATCGTGCCGCGGTGCACGCGGCCGATGCCGATGCGGCCGACGTAGTCGCTCCAGTCGAGCGTCGTGACGCGGAACTGCAGCGAGCCGGCCGGGTCATCCTTCGGCGCCGGGATGTAGCTCAAGACGGCGTCGAACAGCGGGTGCAGATTCTTGCCTTCGCCGCCCTTGCGCGCTTCCGCGAGGTCCTTGCATGCCCAGCCCTGGCGGCCCGAGCCGTAGAACACCGGGAACTCCAGCGCGTCTTCGTCCGCGTCGAGGTCGATGAACAGGTCGAAGACCTCGTTGACGACTTCTTCCGGGCGCGCGTCGGGCTTGTCGATCTTGTTGACCAGCACGATCGGCTTCAGATGGTGCTGGAACGCCTTCGCGAGCACGAAGCGCGTCTGCGGCATCGGGCCCTCGGCCGCGTCGACGAGCAGCAGCACGCCGTCCGCCATCGACAGCACGCGCTCGACCTCGCCGCCGAAGTCGGCGTGGCCCGGCGTGTCGACGATGTTGATGCGCGTGCCCTGGTAGGTGACGACCGTGTTCTTCGCCAAGATCGTGATGCCGCGCTCCTTCTCGAGCTCGTTGCTGTCCATCACGCAATCGTTCACCTCCTGGTTCGAACGGAAGGTGCCGGTCTGCCGAAGCAGGCCATCGACCAGGGTCGTCTTGCCGTGGTCGACGTGTGCGATGATCGCGATGTTGCGGATGTCTTGGGCCATGAAAGTGCGGTCGGTGAGCCCGGCGGCGAAGTTGGCCGGGATTTGGGGGCGAGGATCATCGCCGCGAACGGCGAATGTGCAACGGGGGGCTGGGGCAACGCGCGCCGGCAGTGGTGCGGTGCGGCCGTTCTCCTGGGGCCTCGCACGCTGCAAGGCCGCAGCGGCCGCCACGTATTGCTGCCGTTCGGCGCGCTTCGATCAGGCCTTGATCAGGGTCCAGATGCCGATCGCCACAAAACCAAGACCCGCGATCCACTGCAGCATCTTCGGGCTGATCACCGCCGTCACTGCCTGCCCGGCCATCACGCCAATCGCAGACGAGAGCACCAAGGCTGCGGCCGAGCCCAAGAACACCGACCACTTCGACACCTGCCCGTTCGCCGCGAACGTCATCGTCGCGAGCTGCGTCTTGTCGCCGAGTTCGGCGAGGAACACCGTGGTGAAGACGGATGCGATCAGTTTCCAATCCCTGCGCGGACCGTAGCGCGCGGCGGGGCGAACGGCACGCGCGCGGCGGTAGCTTGGGGCGCGCAGGTCAGCTCTCGAACACGGCCTCGATCGTCTTTGCGTCGAGTAGTCGGATGCCGATCGCGTCG
>CAIYFF010000196.1 GCA_903925435.1 uncultured Planctomycetota bacterium
GAACGGGCCTCGCGGCGGCGCATCGAGGAGCTGCAGCAGGCGCGGCAGATGCTCAACAACATGCTGCTGCACGACCTCAACGCGCCGCTCAGCAGCATGGTGATGCTGATCGAGTCCGTGCTGCCGTCGCCTTCGCTGCTGCGCGAACTGGGCTACTGAACGCGCGAGGCGCCCTGGGTTCTCGTTCGTCGAGCGCCGTCGCGTGCGCTCGACGAGCAGGCAGGCAACTCAGGCTTCGCCGGCTGCGGCCCGCGACTCTTCGTAGACGACGACTTCCTCGAGCTCGCGGTAACGGCCGGCGTAGTCCATTCCGAATCCGATGACGAACTCATCGGGAATCTCGAAGCCGACATACTCGAGCTCCACCTCCACCACCCGTCGGGATGGCTTGCTCAACAGCGTGGCCACGCGGACTTCCTTGGCGCCCTGCGCGAGGAACCTCTCGCGCAACGCGGCGATCGTCCTGCCCGTGTCCACGATGTCCTCGACGAGGAGGACGGAACGGCCCGCGACGCAGAGGTCTCCTTGCGAGCCCACCTGGACGGAGCCACTGCTCGTGGTGCCGGTGCCGTAGGACGATGCGCGGATCTCGTGCCACTCCATCGCCTTGCCGAGGTGGCGCTGAAGGTGGCGCGCAAACATGCGCGCGCCATCAATGACGATGACGCCTACGGGCGATTCCGCAGGGAAATCGCGGCCAATCGACGCAGCGAGTTCTCGCACGCGGCGGAGGACCGTGGAGTTGTCGAGCAGAACGCGGAAGGAATGGCTAGCGGTCACGGCGGATGTGCGAAGGGAAGCCGATCCAAGATGGGATCGAAACGGCCGCAGGTGCGGGCGGAGAAAGCTACCGTGAACCGGCCTGGGCGTGCAGTCGCTCGCAGAGTCGGCGGGAGCTAGCTACGGTGGAAGCATGCTCGAACACCGCTACGGGCCGCAGGTCCACATCCTCGACGACGCCTACCTGCTGTCGCTGATCGCACGGCTGGCGTCGCCGGAGACTGGCACGGAAGTCGTGCCAACGCTCGTCGCGAATGCCTACCAGCGAATGATGCAGGAGGTCCTGGCGAGGGAGTTCCCCACCACCCGGACCAGAAACGTGACCCGGATGACGGCAGCCGAACCCAACGCAAACTACGAAGGGACGGTGATGTGCCGGCGCACCAAACTCGCCCTCTGCGCCGTGATTCGAGCGGGCATCCTTCCGGCCCAGGTCTGCTACCAAACCGCGGCGGCCGTTCTGCCCCCTGAGAACGTCCGCCTCGACTTCCTGAACATGAGCCGGGAGGTGGATGCGGCCAACCGAGTGACGGGCGTGAGACTCGATGGGACGAAGATCGGCGGCCCGGTCGCCGGAGCGGTGTTGGTCGTGCCGGACCCGATGGGCGCCACGGGCGGCACCATCAGCCGGGTGGTCGATGTCTACTCCCAGCTCGCTGGCGGTCCGCCGCAGAAGGTCATCGCGGTGCACCTGATGGCGACCCCCGAGGCCGTGCAACGCATCACCAGCATGCACCCCGATGTCGTGCTCTACATCGCCCGGTTGGACCGAGGCCTTTCGCCAACTCACGTGTTGGCGACGCCGCCAGGAACACATCCGGCACTCGAGCGAGGGTTGACCGAGTCGCAATACATCGTGCCAGGCGCTGGCGGGCTCGGGGAACTGCTGACGAACAGTTGGATCTAGCTGACTGTCGCGGAGCGGACTGGACAGTCCACCTGGCCGTCTTGGCAGGCCAAGGTTCGCAGAGCCCTCCGCTCCAGGCGCCGCCTGGGCAGCGGTTTGTTGTGCGCTGAAGCAGCCGGACGCGGTCGGGCTCGCGGACAGACACC
>CAIYFF010000197.1 GCA_903925435.1 uncultured Planctomycetota bacterium
GCTCGCCGCGAAGTGGATCGAGCGCGCGTCGAAGAGCCGCGCGAGCTGAGGACGACGCGCATGCAGGGGCCGCCCACCGTCGAGTCCGTTCGCGCGATGCTGCAACCGCTCGCCGCCACCGATCGCAAGATCCTCGGCGGCGTTTGCGCGTGGATGATGGCAGAGCCGCAGCGCATCCGGGACCGCGAGTGGATCTCGCAGCGCTTCGTCGAAGTGTGCGGCGTAGTGCTCGGCGCAAACGACGACGGCGACGCAGCGACGACCGACGACGTCGAACGCATTCGCGCGTTCGTGCAGACGCGCATGGGCGACCTGATGGTGGCGGCGATGGCGGTGTTCTTGCGCACCGCAGAGGATCTGCGCGTAGGCGGCGGCCCGATCACGATGGAGCGCGCCAGCGCAATCGTGAAGGGCTACCTCGACGGCTGACCCGGGAGATGGGCACGGGGCGAAAGGCCCACTTGGAAGAGGCCGCGCGCGCTGGTCTCATGGCGCACAGGAACCAAGAAGGAGCCCTAGCCCATGAGAGCGAACCTCACCCGCCTCCCGATCACGATTGCCGCAGCGTGTGCTGCGTTGTCCCTCGCGCCCGCGCAGACCGATCGCATCGTCGGTGGCTCGCAACCCGGTAGCTATCCGACTCTGCAAGCGGCGATCACCGCCGCAGCGCCAGGCGATCGCATCCTGATCGCGCAGGACATGACGGTCCTCACGACGATCACGCTCAACAAGGCACTGCGCATCGAGTCGGCGCCAGGCCCAAGGCGTTCCATCAGTTTCATCAACGCCTCCTTTTCGGCTGCAACACCGCTGTTCTCCATCACTGCCCTGCCGGCTGGGGCTTCGCTAGAACTCTCCAACCTCGCGATCGACGTCTCGACGATGGGCTTGGGGTCGTTCGCGATGCGCACCGTATCGCCACAGCTCGGCGAAGTGCGCTTCGATGGAGTGACGATGCTCGATCTCAATGGTTGGCGCATCGGGGTGCTCGTCGATCTCACTGTCGGCAGCGCGTGGATTCGCAACTGCTCGTTCACGCAGCGAGATCAGCCACAAGACGGCGCGTGCCCCGATGGAACGGCGTGGGGAAACGCCGGCGGATGCTTGCGAGTTCGCGCACAGCGGCTCGTCATCGAGGACTCGACGCTGCGCGCAGCCTCCGGCGCATGGATCTACAGCCACCCCGACAACTGCTTTGGCTGCATTCCGGGCGGCACCTACGTCATGAATAGCCCGCGCGGCGGCTTCGCATTGGACGCCAACACGACGGACACGTTCCTCGTGCGCGTGCGCACGAGCGACGGCAACGGCGGCGGCGCGCAGCCCCCGTTGCCGCCGTGCGGCAGCTACGGCATTCCTGCGCCCGCAGGCACGAGCACGTTCCACGGCATCGGCGGCGCGTTGCACTCCTATGACTTCGTGCACGAATGGGGCGTGCCCGGAACCTTGTCCTCCGCGTCGCCGCCGTTCGATGCCCCACGCGGACTGGTCACGCAAGTGGGCGATGTCGCCGCCCCACTCCGCCTCTTCGGCAACGCGCAGCTCGGCGGCGGCATCCAAGCCAGCGTGAGCGAACCCGGCATCAGCCTTCTCGCGATGGCATTCGCGTGGTCGCCCACCAACACGCCGGTCGGCCGCATCGCGTTCGATCCGCTGCAGACCCACTTCACGTTCGTCGTGTTCACGCCGACCCCGCCGTCGACGCAGTCCTGGAACGTGCCCAACGACC
>CAIYFF010000198.1 GCA_903925435.1 uncultured Planctomycetota bacterium
GGTGGATCGCTTGATGGCTCCGCGGTCGCTCGAGGGCAAGTTGTTCGCCTCGCAGGTCTATCGCGAGAAGGACGTCGAAGAGCTCGCCGCTGGCGCCAAGTCACAAGAGAACGCGCGCCGCGTGCTCGCCGAGATGGTGCAGCAATCCGAGTCGCTCGGTGACGAAGCGGCGTTGGAGCTCTACCGCTTCGGCCTCCGTCTCCTCGAAGAAGTGGTGCCGGTCAGCAGGGCCGGCACGATGTTGATGATGGAGGACGACCGCAACGACCGCGCGAAGTTGCGCGCGCGACTCCTCGCGCGCATCGGCGACCTCGACCGCGTGTGGTTCGCAGTGTTCATGAAGAACCGCCCGCTCGCGACTTCGCTCGATGCGCCGATCCCGGGCATGCGTTTGCGCACGCCGCGCGGTGCGGCTGGCGAGCCTGCGGCCCCTCGCGCGGACAAGGCGACGGGCGCAGTTCCGCAGGCCGACGTCAAAGGCCGCGAGCCTTCGGTCTCCGCTGCGACGGTGGTGGAGCAACAGACGCGCGTGCCGAGCGATATGTCGTGGTGCAAGGTGCTGCAGGCCGAGGTCGACAGCGCGGTGGTGACGGATGCCGCGTTGCGCGATGCGATCACGAAGACCGGCCTGCCGTGGCGCGTGCGCGATCGCGCGAGCGGCATCGAGATGTTGCTCGTGCCGCCGGGCACGTTCTCGATGGGCAAGAGCCCTGGCGACCAGGAAGCGCAATCCAACGAGGTCCCCGCGCACGCGGTGACGTTGACGCAGCCCTACTACCTCGGTCGCTACGAAGTGACGCGCGAGCAGTGGGACAAGGGGATCGCGTCGCAGATTGCGCGAGAGACCGCGAAGGATGGCGCCCGCGAAGACGCAGAGGAGAACGGCGCCGCGGTGGTCCAACCGGGTGGCGGCGTCGTGATCCTGCAAGGTGACGTCGAACTGCGCGGCGCGGATGGCAAAGTCGTGCGCAGCGAGGTCACGACCGAGACGAAGGCCGACGGAACCGTGGTCGTCCGCTCTGTTGCCATCGGCGACGAGGTCGAGCAAGAGGACCCGACGCGCCCTGACTTGCCGGTCACGGCCGGCTTCACGAAGAGCCGCGACTTCTGCCGCAAGCTGGGCCTGCGCCTGCCGACCGAAGCGGAGTGGGAGTTCGCGTGCCGCGCAGGGATCGATGGCCCGCGCTACGGCAACCTCGACGACATCGCGTGGCATCGCGGCAACGTCGCAGGCCCGCGCAAGCCGGTCGGCGGCAAGGCTGCAAACGCGCTCGGCTTCCACGACATGATCGGCAACGCGTGGGAGTGGGTGAACGACTGGTACGGCGAATACACGCGCTCGCCGCAAACCGACCCAACCGGCCCCGCGACGGGATCCTCGCGCGTGATGCGCGGCAGCTTCTTCAACTTCGAGCAGGGCTTCTGTCGCGCGTCGCTGCGCTACGACTCCAACTCGCCGGAGTTCGACAACGGCTGCGGATTCCGCGTCGCGCGCAATCCGTGAGCTGCGTGTTGGGTTGGAGGAGCGAACCGCTGCTCGTGGCGATGCAGCTCGATGTCGTGGAAGGCGTCGGCCGTAACGTTCGCAGCTCGTTCCCGTGCGCGAGCGCTTCGCGTGGCGAGCCGCATTCCGTGGCCGCCGTGCCGACTCACTTCGCTCGCACGCGCATCCAGTACGGCGGCAGGCGATTGGTCCACAGCAGCGCGCGCACTTCGTCCTGAGTCAGTTCGCGTCGGCAGCGATTGCCCGGCAGGCAATACGAGTCGTAAATCCAGAACCGACCGGCTTCGGCGAGCACGAGCGCATAGTGGTTGGCTGGATGCGCATCGTCGGGTGCCACCACGCGAGTGCCCGGTTCGCCGGCCGAGCATCCGATCACGAACGCCGTGCGTGGCGCCGCCGCGACTGCTGCTTCGACGCGCGCACGATGGTCCGACAGCGTGTCCTTCGTTGGCCCGTAGAGCGGCTCGTAGTCGAGGCCCAATGCTTCGGCGACGAGATGGAACTTGTCGTTGGCGTGAGGTCGCCAGCCCGTGAGGCGGCCCTCGGCGTCGAACTCGGGCACGCAGCTGCCGAGCAGGCCGTCGCGGTCGCCCGTGCATGCGCGGAACAGCGCTTCCTGCAGAC
>CAIYFF010000199.1 GCA_903925435.1 uncultured Planctomycetota bacterium
ATCCTCCTCCACAATGCGCAGCTCCATCATGCGACCCGCCCGCGCGACTCTGTTGTTGCTCCTCGCCGCCTCGCTTTGCGCGCGCACCAGCGCGCAACAGTGGACCGACGAGCAGCTCGTCGCGGCAGCCAAGGGCTTCGACTCCGACGACTATGTCGAGCGACAGAAGCAGATCGCGGCGTTGTTGCCGCAGCAGGACCAGTTCCGTGCGGCGGCGCTCGCGCGCATCCACGGCGACCACCGCGAATACATGCTCAAGGTCGAGCGCCTGCTCGGCGAGTTGACGGACGCGAGGTGGTCAGTGCGCGAACAAGCGGAGCGCTCGCTCATCGAGTCCGGCGCGCGCGCGCAAGCGACGATCGCACAGCGCGCAGAGAAGGCGGCGGTGCTCGAAGAGCGCATGCGTTGCCGTCGCATCCTCGATGCGATCCGCGCGCGCGGCACGGCCGACGAAGAACGGCAACTGCGATTGTTGCGCGGCTTCGTGGCGCTCGCGGCGGAGATGACGCCTGACCCGAAGCTGCTGCGCGCGCTGCGCTCGGCGCTGGGCCACACGGATCCCGCGGTGGTCGACGGCGCAATCGCCGCGCTCGGCGTGCATGGCGGCGACGAGGAAGCAGAAGCGGTGTTCCAACTGCTCGCGTGGAAGGGCGGCGTGCATCGCGCGCGCGTGCTGGAAGCGCTCGGTCGCATGCGTTCTTCGGTGGCAACGCAAAAGCTCGCGGCGCTGGTGCAGGACGGATCGCTGACGCGAGGCGAGCAGTGCAGCCTGATCGCAGCATGCAGACTGCGTGCTGATGGCGAGCCGTTGCGCGCGGCGCTGGCGGCGAGCAAGGACGAGATCGTGGCGCTGGGCGCCAAGCTCGCGATGCCACAGGCGACGGGCGACGGTCCCGCCGTTGCGCTCGCGATCCCCGGGCACGATCCACTGCGCGGCGCGTTCGCTGGCTTCCTCGGCGAGGCGACGGCGGTGCGCGGCGCGTTCGAAGGCATCGCGCAATCGCGCATCGAGTTCACGGAGTCCGTGGCGCTCGACTTCCCCGACGTGGCCGCGCAGCCCGCGAACGGAGCGCGCGTGTTCTTGACGCAAGGCAGCCTCGTGACCGGCGCGCTCGAAGGCTTCGACGCACAACGCGTGCGCGTGCGCAGCGCGACGTTTGGCTTGCTCGAGGTCCCGCGCGCGAGCGTGCAGGGCATCGCACTCGACCCGCAGCTCGACCGCCTCGTTGGCGCGTCGGTCGAGACCGACCGCGTGCGGCTCAAGAACGCAGACTTCGTCGATGGCGTGATCGAGACGATCGATGGCGACGCGATCGTCGTAGCGACGCCAACAGGCCAACGCCGGCTGCCGATGGCGGATGTCGCAGGCCTGATGACCAAGCGACCACGCACTGCGGAGACCGACAACGCGACCTATGCGCGCGTTGAGTTGCAAGGCGGCGATCGCTTGCTGTGCCACATCGTCGGCAGCACGCCTTCGGACCTCGGCATCGTCGCAGTTGGCCTCGGGGCAGCAGTGGTCCCGATGCGTTCGGTGTCGCGCATCGAGCTCGGCGTCGGCGGCGGCGCGATGTGGGGCTTCACGGTGATCGCGGACTACAGCGACAACAAGATCCTCGAGGTCGACGACCAAGGCCGCGTGACGTTCGAGATGGAGGACATCTTCGGCGCAGCAGACGTCGAGTGCCTCGACAACAACAACCTGCTGATCACCGAGTTCTCCGTCAGCCGGATCACCGAGGTGAATCGCAAGGGCGAGACGATCTGGGTCTACGACGACAAGAAGCTGAAGAACCCGTTCGACGCAGATCGCCTGCCAAACGGCAACACGTTGATCGCCGACGCGTATGGCGCGCGCGTGATCGAAGTGACGCCGGAGAAGCAGATCGTGTGGACCTACGACAAGGACGTGCGGCCGTTCGACGTGGACCGACTGCAGAACGGCAACACGCTGATCTGCGACGTGCTGCGCGATCGCGTGATCGAAGTGTCACAGCAAGGCGAGATCGTGTGGGAAGCCAAGGGCATGAACAGCGCGCACGACGCCGATCGACTGCCCAATGGCAACACGCTGGTGACGCTGCGTTCGAAGGGCTCGGTGCTCGAACTCGATCGCGACGGCAAGGTGGTGTGGGAACTCACCGGCCTCGTGTCGCCGAGCGACGCAGACCGACTGCCTAACGGCAACACGCTGGTTGCGGAGAAGGACTTCGTGCGCGAGTTCGATCGCCGCAAGAACATCGTGTGGAAGAAGGAAGTGAACTGGGCGATCGAGGCCAATCGCTACTGAGCGCCGGCGCTGGGGCCTGCGACGTCAGCCGCCAAACACCGGCGTGAGCTCTGCGGGCACGCCGAGCATGCGCACGTGCGCTGCGATCTCGTCCATGCGATCGAGATCCGCGTCGGCCGCCGCTTCGCAGTAGAGCAACACGCTGCGGCGCAGCGGCGAGCGAGCGTCATCCTCGGTCGACAGCGCAATCCACGGCCGCGCTGCCGCGGGTCCTTGTTGTAGCAACGTCGCCACGCCGCGCTGCCAACCCTCTTCCGCGAGCTTGCTGCGCAACGACTCGAACGCGCCGCCATCGCCCGCGATCGCCGATGCTGCTCCGAGTTCTTCGCGGAATCGCTGCCACCAGTCCCATTGGCCAGACGGCACATCGGACCCAATCGCATCCGCCTGCTTCTGCGCTTGCGCGAAGTCGCCGGCATGGAACGCGAGCGACGCGGACTCCCACGTCCACGAGCGATGCCAACTCCACGCGCCAGCTGTGATCGCGACGAACAACGACGCAGCGATCGCGCGCCGCAAGCGCAAGCCGCCTAGCGCGAACTGCGCACGGAACGCGGGCTCCGCAGCAAAGCGCTGGAGCAGCGCGATGCGAGACGACTGGCTCGGGTGAAGCATGGTCGCGCGGTCTGGCTCGAATTCGATCACTTCGCCGACGCGCTGCAGCGCTTCGATGCATGGGCCTGCACCGCCGAGCGCGATGGCGGACAGCACATCCGCCTCGTGCTCGAAGCGATGCGACATCCGCCGCAGCAACCACCACGCAAACAGCGCAAGAAGCGCCGCGCCGCCGATCCCCCACGCGCTCGCGAGCAACTCGATCGGAACCTGCTGCCCCACGTTGGCGAGCAACATTGGCACCGCGACGAAGATCGCAAGCAGCATCGCAGGATGGCCAGCTTGCGCGTGTCCCACTTCATGCGCGACGACGCCGCGCAGCGCGCGCACGTCGAGGATCGCGAGCAGGCCATCCGTCAACACGAGGTAGCGCGGCCACGGCATCGGACCGATCAGCAGCGCGTTGGCGATGCGCAGGCCGGAGTCCTGCAACAGCAGGGAGCTGCCGCGAAACCCGAGCGCAGCAGCTGTGGCGCGCAGGTCCGTGCCCACTGGCTCCGGCAATCGCGGCGTGAGGCCGAGCGCGAGCCGGAAGACGAGCGGCAACAAGAAGCCGATCACGACGACGAACGCGAGCGTGCCCAGCGTGAGGCCGATGCCCGTGCCGATGACGAACGCAAACGCAGCGCGATGCGGCTGCAGCAG
>CAIYFF010000200.1 GCA_903925435.1 uncultured Planctomycetota bacterium
CGGAAGGATGCCGCCGCGTTGGTGTCGGACCTCGATGGGGATGGCGTTCGGGACATCGCATGCATCAACCTGTCCTGCGTCCCATCGCTCGGCGTGCTGTTCGTCAGCGGCGCCACGCTCTTGCCCATTGCGCGAGCACAGCTGCCGACCCTGTCGTCCTCAGCGGGGGCCTGGATCCCGGCAGTCGCCGACGCGCCGGCTCAGTTGTTCGTCATCGCTAGCGACACTTCACACAAGTCGGAATGGCTGCGCATCGTGCCGCCGTCGTCACCACGGTAGCCGGAAGATCTCGACGGGCTCTGAGCCGGGCAGCGGTTGGTGCGTTGGGTCGGTGATTGCGCAGACCCGCAGTTGCAGGATGGATGCGCCGCCCAGCGGGGGGAGTGCGCTTCTGGCGAGCAGGATGCGCATGCTCTCTCCCCGGGATCCGGTGAGTAGTTTTGAGGTGAAGTCCATGTTGTGCACCGGCGTGCCGTCCTTCGAGGTGGCAACGAAGCGAACTTCACTCCCTTCGGGCAGCGTTCCGTCGAGCGCCGCAGTGCATTCGAAGCGGTCCGGGTACGCCTCGGGCAATGCACCAAGAAGGGTGCATCCGAGCGCCAGCGGGTGGCCCTTCAAACGTGGATCGCTCGCCGCGACGAGCGAAGAAGCGTGCTCGCGCAGGGTCGGAGGCAGAAACACCGAGATTGCAATCCCCACGACAAGCAGCGCTGCCCCGATCGAGAATCCCTTGCGTCGAATCTCAGAGCCCATGCTTTTGGCCATCGCATGAAAGCGTCCGCGAAGCCCGCCTGCCCTTAGCAGCAACGCCTTTCGCATGGGCGTCTCCACAAGGCCAAAAAGCAACGACGCTGCGCCGAGCGACATCAGGATCCCGGCAAGGAGTGGTCGGGTCCACGCGCTTGGGTAGTCGCGGGCCGAAGCAGATGCGATCGCCAACGCGATCGTGTGCACCAAGTAGAAGGCAAAGCTGATTTCGCCGAGATAGACAATGCCGGGCGTTGCGAAGGCGCGGCTGACTAGGCCTCGACCCGTGGCGCACGCTGCGATGAGCAAGCAGAAGCCGGGGATGAAGCCGGGCCCATACGAAAGCGCTTCGACAGAGACAGGCCGAGAATCGCCGACTGCCCAGCCGTGACCCCACTGTCCAGAGCCCCACAAGAGAAGGAGGATCACTATGAGGCAAATGCCGCCGAGTTCGATGGCGGTTGCCTTCTGAACGCTGGGTGCCGTGGATTGGGTTAGGCGTTGCCAAATCGCATGCGTGCACATTCCGGCCACAAACTCCGGAAGGCGAGACAGCGGGAATATGCTGAAGGCAGCCTTCCACCGCGGAGCGGATGTAGGGTAGGCCAACACAGCGTAGTCCGCGATGCAGTACGCGATCAGCAGCGCGACGGACAATGCCGCCATGGTCAGAAAGAGCGTGCGATTGCTGCGCTGCGCGAGCAGCGGAAAGAGCAGATAGAAGAATGCCTCCGCGGAGAGGCTCCAAGCCGGCCCG
>CAIYFF010000201.1 GCA_903925435.1 uncultured Planctomycetota bacterium
GCGGCAGCATGCTCGCCCCACTGACTCGAATGCCACTCTCGAGCCGCTCCATGATCGACTTCAACCGACACCCCAGCTCCTACAAGCACTGGCTGCTCAGCTTCGACGGCGACGTCGCGACGCTGCGCATGAACGTCAACGCCGACTTCCCCTACCGGGAGGGCTATGAGCTCAAGCTCAACAGCTACGACCTCGGCGTGGACATGGAGCTGTGCGACGTGGTGCAGCGCCTGCGGTTCGAGCACCCGGAAGTGAAGGTCGTCGTCGTCGGCAGCGCCAACGAGCGCGCGTTCTGCGCCGGCGCCAACATCTGGATGCTTGCCGAGAGCACGCACCCCTTCAAAGTCAACTTCTGCAAGTACACCAACGAGACGCGACTCTCGCTCGAAGACGCGAGCCGCAACTCGGGCCTGAAGTCGATCTGCGCGATCAACGCAGCGTGCGCCGGCGGCGGCTACGAACTCGCGCTCGCGTGTGACGAGGTCCACCTCGTCAACGACAACAACTCCGCGGTGTCGCTGCCCGAAGTGCCGCTGCTCGCGGTGCTGCCCGGCACCGGCGGCCTCACGCGCCTCGTCGACAAGCGCAAGGTGCGCCGCGACCGCGCCGACGTGTTCTGCACGATGGCCGAAGGCCTGCGCGGCAAGAAGGCGCTCGCCTGGGGCCTCGTCGACGCGATCTGGCCGAAGTCGCAGTTCGCCGACAAGGTGACCGCGCGCGCCAAGGAGCTTGCCGCGTCGCTGCCGAACAAGTCGAAGAAGGGCATCGAACTGCCCGCGATCCACGCGAAGACGAACGACAAGGGCTTCTCCTACTCGAACGTCGAGGTCGAGGTCGACCAGCAGAAGCGCGTCGCGACCGTGACGGTGCACGCGCCGAAGACCGCGCAGCCGAAGACGGGAGCCGAGTACGAAGCCGCGGGCTCGTCGGTCTGGGCGCTGCAGTGCATGCGCGAACTCGACGACGCGATCTGCCAGCTGCGCTTCGGCTACGAAGAAGTCGGCCTCTTGGTGCTGAAGACGCGCGGCGACCGCGCGGCGCTGCTGCAAGTCGAGAAGGACCTGCTCGCCAACAAGGGCAACTGGTTCGTCAACGAGATCCTCATGCAGATGGCGCGCACGTGCCGTCGCTGGGACGTCACCTCGCGCTCGATGTTCGCGATGGTCGACGCCGAGTCGTGCTGCGCCGGCGTGTTCTTGGAACTGACGCTCGGCTGCGACCGCGTCTACCTGCTCGACGACGACAAGGCCGTGATGCAGGTTGGCCCGCTCAGCAACGGCGCGCTGCCGATGACGCACGGCATCACGCGCCTGCACAACCGATTCCTCGCGAACCCGGCGCACGCCGATTCGCTCGCGAACGAGATGCCCACGCTGTCCGGCGCCGATGCCGACGAGCAGGGCCTCTGCACCTACCTGCTCGACCCGGTGGACTGGGACGACGACACGCGCATCGCGATTGAAGAACGCGTGTCGCTGTCGCCTGACGCGCTCACCGGCATGGAAGCCTCACTGCGCTTCGGCGGCGCCGAGAACTGCGACAGCAAGATCTTCGGCCGCTTGTCCGCCTGGCAGAACTGGATCTTCACGCGCCCCAACGCCACCGGCGACGAAGGCGCATTGACCCGCTACGGCGCTCCGGAGAGCGCCAAGTTCGATTGGAGAAGGACGTGATCCCATGAGCACTGTCGACCTCGAAGCCAAGATCCCGAACAACGTCGGCCTCCGCGAGAACAAGCGCCTCATGATGGCGCTCGAGAAGTGGCAGCCGAAGTTCCTCGACTGGTGGCAGACCGTCGGGCCCGTCGACTTCAACAAGCACGACGTCTACCTGCGCACGGCAGTCGGCGTCGGCCAAGGCGGCTGGGCGCACTACGACTACGTGAAGATGCCGGACTACCGCTGGGGCATCTTCCTCGCGGACGGTCCGAGCGATCGCAAGATCCACTTCGGCGACAACCTCGGCCAGAGCGCGTGGAACGAAGTCCCCGGTGAGTTCCGCAATCGCCTTCGCCGCTTGATCGTCACGCAAGGCGACACGGAGCCCGCGTCGGTCGAGCAGCAGCGCATGCTGGGCCACTGCTGCCCGTCGCTCTACGACCTGCGTTCGCTGTTCCAGGTCAACGTCGAAGAAGGCCGTCACCTGTGGGCGATGGTCTACCTGCTCCACACCTACTTCGGCGGCGACGGCCGCGACGAAGCGGATGCGTTGCTCGATCGCCACAGCGGCGACCAGGACAACCCGCGCATCCTGCAGGCGTTCAACTACCCGGTGACCAACTGGCTGGACTTCTTCTGCTTCACGGCCTTCATGGACCGCGACGGCAAGTACCAGCTCGCGTCGCTCGCCGAGTCGAGCTTCGACCCGCTCGCGCGCACGACGCAGTTCATGCTCGCGGAAGAGGCCTACCACCTGCAGACCGGTGAGAACGGCGTCGGACGCATCATCAAGCGCACGGGCGAGCTGATGGCACAGGGCAAGGACCCGCGCACGCAAGGCGCGATCCCGCTCGACATCATCCAGCGCTACGTGCACTTCTGGTTCACGGGCTCGATGGACCTGTTCGGCGGCGAGGACAGCACCAACGCGTCCGAGTCGTTCGCGAGCGGGCTCAAGGGCCGCTACCGCGAGAGCGACGGCATCTACACGGATCCGAAGGCGCTCAACGCGAACTACACGCTCGAAGTGCCGACCGAAGAAGGCCGGATCGAGAAGCGGGACATCCCGCTGCGCCGCGCGATGAACGCAGTGCTGCTCGACGCCTACATCGCCGACTGTCGTCGCATCGTCGACCGCTGGAACAAGGACCTCGAGAAGCTCGGCGTCTCCGAGCGGATCAAGCTCCCGGACCACAAGTTCCACCGCTACCAGGGCGTCTACGCGGGCTTCAAGTTCAACCCCGCGGGCGAGCTGATCGACGAAGCGACGTGGACGCACAACCACTCGAAGTGGCTGCCGACGCAGGCCGATCGCGACTACGTCAACTCGTGCATGGTCAAGGTCACCGAGCCCGGCAAGTTCGCGAACTACATCGCGCCGCCGCAGCAGGGCCCGAACAACCAGCCGATCGACTTCGAGTACGTGAAGTTCCACTGATCGAAGGGCTCGAAGCGACGACTTGCGGGCGAGGCGCACGAAGCCTCGCCCACCACCAGCACTGCAAGCGAACATGACCAACCGACTCTGCTACGTCTGCGAGGGCGGCGACTGCACCGAGAAGGGCAGCGGCGACGTCTTCGACCGCCTGCGCGACCTCATCAAGGAGTTCGATCCGGGCCAGGAGAAGATCAAGATCCGCCGCTACCCGTGCTTCGGCGCGTGCGATCAAGGCATCAACGTCACGCTGTATCCCGACAAGATCTTCTACAGCAAGGTGACGCTCGACGACCTCCCCGCCATCGCCGCGCACATCAAGGGCGACGGCAGCAAGGTCGAGAATCTGTGCGGCAAGGTGCCGCCCGACGTCGAGCAGATCATCTGGGACATGCTCGACAGCCCGTATTGAGCGGAATGGGCGCGGGGTGAATCAGCCCGCGCTCGCACGCGGCATCGCACGCATCACGGGGAACGCATCGAACACGAGCCTGCGCGCGGGCATCATCGCTTTGCGCATCCGAGGCCTAACTCGGCCAACAGTCGATCCCACGCGCTCCGCTCAATATCCCCGGATCCGCTTCAACACCGCGAGCGCCGTCGTCGACAGCCCATCCGGGTGCAGCGCAGCTTCGATCCTGCGCGCGAGCATCGTCGCCTCGTAGACCTCGACGCGTCCCTTGGCGTCGAGGTCGAAGAACGCAGGATGGAACGGGACTTGGCCGTCGCTGCGCGCGGGACGATGCGCGGAGACCGCCGCCTCCACGAGCAATTCGCGTCGATCGCTCATCGCATCTCCAGTGCGAGGTCGATGCCTCGCAGTCGAAGGCACTCCGCGAGCAGTTTTCGCGCGCGGGTGACGTTCTGCAGGAAGGTGTTGGGGCGCATGCCGACGCGCTCGGCGAGTTCTTCGTCGCGCACGTGGCCCTCGGACTGGATGCGCGCGTCGATCGCGGCGCGCGGTTGTTGCGGCAACTTCTCGCGGCACGCGTGGACCGCGTCTGCCACCGAAGGATCGGCGACCGGCGCAGGATCCACCGTCGGCTCGAACGCCTCCGCCGCATCGAAGTCGAGCATGCGCCGTCGCCTCGCTTCGCTGATCGCGAGATTGCGCGCGATGCGCAAGCCGTAGCGAAGCAACAGTTGAGGCTTCCCGTCGCCGCTGACAAGACTCACCGAAGTCCATACACGGAAGAACGTCTCCTGCACGACGCTCTCGACGTCGACGCACGAAGCGAAGCGGCGGAGGCTCGAACGAATCGGCTCCTCGGACCTCGCCATCCAGTTCGCGAACGACTGGTAGTCGCCCAAGAGAATCTCGGTGTATTCCCCGCTCTCCGAGTCGCGATTGCTCATTGCGGCGCGATCCAGACTGTGAGTCTGTAGATATTGACACGCAGCCTCAGCTGCCTCGTGACACCCATCGGGCGGAGAGGATCCGGAATGAGGACGAGCCGAATCACTTCGTTTAACTCGCAATAATGGTGCTTCGGCGTGGCGTCCTTGTCGACGATCAGAACCAGCTCCCTGTTTTGGTCGTCGCTGACCGACACCGCATGCGGACGCTCCCACTCGTGGAAACCCGTCAACTCGAAGACAATGCGCTCCGGTCCGTTCTCGACGAGCCGCCCACGCACTTCGTAGTGCCAACCTAGTGGTGTCGGCTCCACGCTGCACATGACCCCCGGGTCGACTCTCTGCTTAGTGGAACTGGACGAGCCGTAACTGGGCATGGGCCCCGCACCCGCAAAGCCCTGCGGAGCTTCGTGCGGCGAGACCACCTTGAAGCTCGGCCATTGCGGATCCACGCTCGGATCCTCGGCCACCGCGATCCAAGACGTCTGCTGCGTCGCGATCCCGTAGGCGAGCCCGACGTCGCGCAACTCCGTCTTGTCATCCTCGGGCAACCACGGCTTGTCATGCGCGTCGCCACATGCCTGCCGCACCATCATCGCGTCGACGAGGCTGCGGCCGAATGCGCGCACGAGGCAGCGCTCACCTTCGCCGTGTGCAATGGCAGGGACCACGATCTCACGGCGCACTGGGCCCGACGGACTGTTGGCTTCGATCACGATCGTGCCGCCCTCAGGCCGCAGGCGAACGGGGATGCGAGCCGGCATGCCCTGGAACACATCCGACTCCGCAAGCTTGCTGACCTCGAGCACCGCATCGCCGAAGACACGCAACTCGGTCCAGACCGGCTTCTCCGTGCGCGCGAGCACACGCTGTGCAGCGTCTTCGTGCTCGCCGAGTTCGTCCGTGAGCACTTCGACGCCGCGCCCAGCGCGCGCGAGGTGGAACGTCACGCCTCGATTGGGAGCCGAGCCGACGCCGACGACGTGCAGCCGCGAACGAGGCGGCAGCCGCTGCGCGACTTCTGCCACCAGCCCCTCTTCGTCCGAGACGAGCCCGTCGGTGACGAGGACGACCTGACGTTGCGCGTCGCGACGGATCGACGCGAGCGATTCGCGGATCGCGCCGTGCATGTGCGTTCCGCCATTCGGAACAAGGCTCTGGAGCCACTGGATCGCCGCCGCCTTGTCGGCCACGGTCGCCGCGGACGGCATCGGACGC
Source organism: uncultured Planctomycetota bacterium (assembly GCA_903925435.1). Taxonomy (GTDB): domain Bacteria; phylum Planctomycetota; class UBA1135; order UBA1135; family UBA2386; genus SXPK01. The sequence continues at coordinate 5,668 of CAIYFF010000201.1, forward strand.
CAGCGAACATGCTCCTCCGCGAACGCAGAGAGCTCGATCGTGTCGCCGTCGCCGAGCGACCTCAGCATGTCGATGATGATGCGCCTGCCGAGATCGAACGGCTCGCCGTCCATCGATCCGCTCGCGTCGAGCAGCACCGCGAGATCGCGCGGCATGTGCGCAGTTGCGACGACCGGCGGCAGCAGCGTGATCAAGCCGAACGCGGAGTCCTCGAGCTCATCGTCGGCCACCGGCCGTGCGCAACGCAGCCCGACCGCCACTTCGGGCAGAGCAGCGGGCCAGTTCACGACGATGTCGCGATCGAGCCGCGCGCTGTCGACGACAGCCTGCGTGCGCCCCGGTTGCCGCTGCGTTTGGAACTCATGGGTCTTCGAACGGAACGACGCGCCGTCGGCGAGCGCGTCATTCAGCGTCAGCGCCACGTGCAGCCGGTTCTCGACCGCGCCCTCGATCAGGGTCACGAGCATGCGATCGCGATCCGACACGCCGGGCTCGCCGAAGAAGCGCGGCAACACCGTCGTCGGAAACCGCCACTCCCAACCATCGCCGCTCCACTGCAGCGGTTGGTCGACCAGCACTTCGACGACCAGTTCGACACCGGGTGGCAGGTTGTTCAGTTCTTGCGTGAACACCGCGCCCGTTGCCTGCTCCAGCAACGCCACAAGCTTGCCTTCCGCCATCGCCGCCGCGTGGATCTCGCGCGCCGCATCGCGTCCCTCGATGCGACCTTCGACACGCTGCCCGCCGACCGAGAACGAGTAGCCCGCAACCACGCCGTCCGCCGGCAGCGGCAATTGGTAGAGCACGTGCAGCGTGTCGGAATACGGATTGACGAAGGTCTGCGTCACGCGGACCACAGCCATGCCTTGCGCAGCCGTGGCCTCGATGCACATGCGGCGCAGCGGCAATCGCCTGCCGTCCTCGGCGGTGGCAAACGGGCTGGAGAGTGAGAAGTCGTCCGGCACTGGAGTTGGATACAGGGTCATACGGTCCGTCCTTGGAAACGCGATGGACCTGCATCACGCGCGAGCGGCGATCTGGTGACAGACTTTCTGGAACAGGTCGCGCCCCACCCACAGACTCCTTCCCCCACAGCGCGTCTCCCTTGCAGTGACCCTTCGCCCCTACCAACAGAATGCCCTCGAGGCCGTCCGCGACGCCTACCGGCGTGGGCACCGTTCCGTCCTCGTCGTGATGCCGACGGGCACCGGCAAGACGGTGCTGTTCGCGGAGATCTCGAGGCTCGCGAAGGGGCCGGTGCTCGTGATCGCGCATCGGCAAGAACTGGTCGAGCAGGCGCGCGACAAGATTGCGGCGTGGTGCAACGACGTCGTCGCGGTCGAGATGGCGGATCGGCGTGAGTTCACGGACGAAGGCTTCGTGCGGCCCGACGGGACGAAGCCGAAGATCGCGGTGGCAAGCATTCAGTCGCTGCAGAAGCGGCTGTCGCGCATGCCCAAGAACGCGTTCAAGATCGTCGTCGTCGACGAAGCGCACCACGCGACGGCGGACTCATATCGCGCCATCCTCGCACACTTCGACGCGCATCTACTCGGCGTGACCGCGACACCAGACCGCGCAGACCGCGTGCCGCTTGGCGAGGTGTTTGAGGCGGTCGCGTTCGACTACGACATGCGCACGGCGATCCGCGAAGGGTTCTTGTGCCCGATCAAGTCGTTCCTCGTGCAGACGCAGGCGGACTTCTCTCGCGCGCGCAAGGTCGCGGGCGAGCTCGCGACGCGCGACGTCGAGGACGTGCTGATGCAGGACCTGCACCTCGCCGAGATCGCGACGCCGATCTTCAAAGAACGGAAGGGACGCCCCGCGATCGTGTTCGCCGCGTCGGTTGCGCACGCGCATGCGTTGACGCGCGTGCTCAACGACACTGCAAACGATGAGTCGTTCGCCGCCGCGGTCGACGGCTCGATGCCGTTCGACGATCGCGCGCCGATCCTCGATCGATTCCGCAACGGAGCACACAAGGTGCTCGTGAACTGCTCGCTGTTCACCGAGGGCTTCGACGTGCCGGAGATCGCGCTCGTCGCGATCGCGCGCCCCGTGCTGTCGCGCGCGTTCTACGCGCAGATGGTCGGCCGCGGCACGCGCATCGCCAAGGGCAAGCAGGACCTGCTCGTGCTCGACTTCGTGCCGACCAACTGCCGCCACTCGCTCGCGCAGGCCGTCGACATCTTTGCCTCGGCCGATCCCGAGGTCCAAGCGCGCGCGCGGCGCATCGCGCAAGAACGCAGCGCCGAAGGCGAAGCGATCGCGCTGGAGCTCGCGCTCGAACTCGCGCAGCAAGAGCAAGAGGCACAAGAGGCAACCGTTGCCTACCAGCTGAAGCGACGCGATCCCTTCGCAGCAGTCGGCATCGACCTCGCGCCGTATCGCCGTCGCTCGCGCACCGGCGAGCGAGCGACCGCGACGCAACTCGACTTCTTCCGCAAGGCGCATTTGCCGACGGAGCTCGTCGCGGACTTGAATGCGCAACAAGCCGAAGCGTTGCGCGAGAAACTGCTGGAGCGCAAAGCCGTCGGCCTGTGCACGCCCAAGCAGGCGCAACAACTCGCGGCGCTCGGCATCGACCCGCGCGAGATGTACTTCGACGAAGCGAAAGCGCTGCTCAAGGAGCACAAAGGCCGCGCAGCCGACGCGGAGTGACGCTGGCGCAGGCTCGCAACCGCGCGCCGCTTCTGCATGCTGTCTCCGATGAGCGAACTTCCGCCATGCCCAAAGTGCGCGTCGGCCTACACGTGGGTCGACCAAGGCCGCTACCACTGCCCCGAGTGCGACCACGAGTGGACGACAGCCGAGGCCGCGTCGGCAACGCCCACCGAAGACGGCCCACGTGTGGTGAAGGATGCGAGCGGCAACGTGCTGCAAGACGGCGACACGGTGACGGTCATCAAGGACCTCAAGGTGCGCGGCGCGAGCGGCTCGGTGAAGGTCGGCACCAAGGTGCGCAACATCCGCCTCGTCGACGGCGACCACGACATCGACTGCAAGATCGACGGCTTCGGGCAGATGGGCCTCAAGTCCGAGTTCGTGCGCAAGGTCACCTGACATCACGCTCCGCTGTGCCGGATCCACTGCCATTCCCGTCGAGCCTGTGCCATCGCTGCCGCCATGTTCGGCTCGTGGCGAGCGCCACGACGACGTTTGTGCGCTGCACGCGACCCGAGTGGCCCAAGTATCCGCCGCAGCCCGTGCGCAACTGCGCGGGGCATGAACCTGCGCAACAAGCGCCGCAGCAACCGCCGCGCGCTTGACGTTGCTCCGCGGCGCACCGATTCTGCGGCGCGTGCAGGACAGCAGCGCGAGCGCGCCATCGACGCCCCAAGACATGAGCGACCCGCGCGACGAGCGGTCCGGCCGCATTCTGCTCGCGATCGCGATCCTCGTGGCGCTCGCGGCCTCGCTGCGCGACTTCTTCGCGCCGTGGGACGGCGGCTTCAAGGGCGCGATGACCTCGCTCTACGAAGACGTCTTCGTCCGCAACCACCTGACCTACGGCTTGGGTGCGACGCACTGGAGCCCCGCGTTCGTCATCTATCCCGAAGGCGGCGGCGTTTGGCACTGGCATCACCCGCCGGTCTATCCGCTGTGGCTCACGCTCTTCGCCGCGACGCTGGGCCACACCGAATGGGTCCTGCGCCTTGCGCACCTCGTGCTGTTCTTGCCGGGCATCCCCGCGCTGTATTGGCTCGTGCGTCAAGTTCGCGACGCGCGCACGGCAGGATGGGCCGCGCTGCTGTTCTCGTCGACGCCGCTCGTCGGCTACTTCGGCCCGATGGTCTGCTACGACGGCGCGCTCATGTCGGCATGCATCGTCACTGCGGCCGCCTTCTACGCGCATGCGATGGAGCCAACGCGCCGCTCGTGGATCGTCGCGGCCGCGTGCTTCTTCTGGACCGCGTCGCTCGACTTCCTGGGCAACTTCTGCGGCCTTGGTTTGTTTGCGATGGCGCTGCTGTCGCCGCAGCCAAAGCGCATGGCGATCGACGTGATCAAGATGCTGCCGGTGTCGATCCTTGCGGTCGCGATCACGGCATGCATCTACGGGACCTTCCTCGGCGGTCCGTTCGGCTTCGTGCGCGAGATGCTGCAGTTCAGCGCCTATGAGCAATCGCGCGCGGGCGAAGTGACCGCGGCCTCGCTCGACTTCGCACTGAACAACGTGCTCGTGGTGTTTGGCGCATGGACGATCCTCGCCTTTGCTGCCATCGGCGCTGCGATGCTCGCTGCGCCTGGCCTTGGAGCCAAGAAGCCGATGTTCGCGATCGTGGCGGGCCTGATCGTTCCGCCACTGTGCGCGAGCGCCGTGACGTTCAAGCACTTCGTCGACCACCCATTCTGGCCGATGCCGTGGATGGCGGGGCTCGCAGCGCTCGCCGCCACAGCGCCATCGCTTGGACATCTCTGGCTGCGCGACCGCGACTTCACGCGGCAACTCCAGGGCGCGATGCTCGCGATGTGCGGCGCCGCAGCCGTGGCACACGGCGTCTTCGTCACGCACGAACGCATCACGTTCTTCGCGCAGAACGATCCCGACTTCCCGCAGCTCGTCGAAGAAGCGAAGGACAAGCTCGGCGGCGCGTTCGCGGGCTTCACCAACC
>CAIYFF010000202.1 GCA_903925435.1 uncultured Planctomycetota bacterium
TCACTGATACCACCAGTGATTTCACATTGAGCAGCGAACTAACATTAACCTTAACCGTTACATTCCGATTGTTGCCTCGGTCCGAGTAACGGTTAACAGTAACCGTTAATTGCAGTTCACGTTCGCAAACACGAATGGCTTGTTAGTTGATGACGAGAGAGGACTAATGCACGACACCAGTGAGGTCCAACTGTCGCGCTACGAAGCGGAGATCCTTCGCATGCTGATCGATCGCATCGGCGAAGTCGTGAGTCGTCAGGACCTGCTGCGGAAGGTCTGGGGCTATGTGCATCTGCCCACCACCCGCACTGTCGACAACCACATCGCGCGCTTGCGCAAGAAGCTCGAGCGCGACATCGATCAGCCGGTGCATGTCGTGACGGTGCACGGGCTCGGCTACTGCTTCGAGTCGAAGCCGATCGAAGACACCCCATCGTGAATCGCAACCTTCGCGCACGTCCGATCGCGGCCATGTGGCTCGTCGCTGCTGCGGCAGCGGCGCAATCACAATCGTCATCGCTTCAGGATGCTTGGATCCGGGAGACCCTCGACCTCGACATTCGCGCGGCGATCCAGGGTTATCGCGAAGTTGCCCGTGACGAATCGCACCCGGCGTTCGATCGCAAGATCGCGGCAGCGCGACTCGAGGAGCTTCGCCGCATCGGCGTGATCGACGCGTCCGAGCCTGCATCGGCGAAGTTGCTGCCGGAGAGCCTCGTCTCGAGCGCAGAGGCAAAGGCCCAAGAGACGAATGCAAAGGCGGCAGCGGACTTGGCGAAGCAAGCGTCACGCGCATCCAACCCGGCCTCGCCCGAAGAAAAGCCCGAAGTGCCGCCACTGCGCCCACTCGTGAGCGCCGTTTTGCAGACCCTTTCTTCCGATGCTCCTGCTTTTGCCGCCGACCGCGGCGGGCCAAACCGAGCACGAGGCTTTGGCGGCAACGACACGACCCGCGTTCTCGAACGAATCCGCGCTGCCGACATCGCCCGAGCCGATCTCGCAGGAAACCTCGCGGAGGCAGACCAACTGCGGCTGCGCAACTTTCCGGCGTGGAAGCCAGAGCCGTGGCCTGCGGATAAAAGCGCAGCATGGGCTACCGCCCGAGCAAACCTGGTCGAGTGGTATCAGGAGCGCCAGTTGAGCCGCGCCGAGCGCGACACCTTGCAACGTCTGCTGGCAGCACTCGACGAAGACGCGAGGACCAGCCCTGCGCGCGCACTCGAGCGGATTGATCGTCTGCCGTTCTACTCCGAACGCCTTCGCGCTGGCATTGCCGCGCCACGCTGACTCCTTCGCAACGGGGCCCTTCGCAAGGAAGGAACGCGCTAGAAACGAAATCGGCGACCTCGATGAGGTCGCCGATGTGGTCTCTAGGCGATTGGTCTTGGGCCGCTGACAGAGCAGCAACCCAAGCAGCACCAGAGCGAAGCGCTAACAGAACAGCGAAGCGCTAGGAGAACAGCGCAGCGCTATCTGAACTCAGCGCTGATAGCCGGGAGGAACCGACTCGCCACTCGTGGCATCGGTGCCGCTGCCCTTCGGGGCCTCGTCGAACCACGTGCCCTGGTAGAAGTCGAGCGGCTCGACCGGCGTGCTCGCCGGCGGCAGTTCGGTCATCGCGTAGAGCGGCGTCAACGGCAAATCCAGGAGGTGGATGCCGCAGTAAATCGTGTGCTCAACCGCGTGGTAGAGGAACGTGAACGGGAACGCGAGCACTTCGACAGCGGAGCCGCTGTCTAGGCCGGTGCGAACCGAACGAGCCGAATCGAAACCGTCGGTGGCGCCGCCATAGACGACGAGGACCGGCGAAGCGGCAGTGATGAAGATGTCCTTGCCAGCACGGCGGGCAGAGCCGCAGGAGACGAGCGTGGCCGACAGCGTCAACGTGACTGCGAGGAGAGCGTTGCGAGCGTTCAAGGGTGTTCCTCGGATGGGGTCGGAGGGCTTCAGAGGTTTGGAGAGGAAAGCGAGCCCACGCATCGCGAACAAGCCCGCAGATGGAAAAGTACGACGGACATCGAACATCCTTGGCTGCAGCCCAGCGCGCACAGGTCGGATCGGCGGACAGAAATCACCCGCAGCTGGAAGCATCGGCCGACACCGCGCTTGGCGCAGGCATCGCGTGCTCCTAGGATCCGCCGCCCATGAGCCACTTCGGGGCCGACATCTTCAACGACGAACCGCCCTCTGAGCCGCCTTCGCGCAAGCCGCGCAAGCCTGCGAAGGCAAAGGCGGAGGCCGCCCCCGCCGAACCCGCCGCGCCCGCTGAGCCGGCGCCGCAAACGGATGCCCCCAAGAAGCGACGGGCTCCGCGCAAGAAGGCAGCTGCCGAGGATGCCACCATCGCAGAGCAGCCGACGCCGGCCCCGGTGAAACAACCTGTGAAACAACCGGTGGAGCAACCTGCCCGCGCGGACCGAGGCGAGGACTTCGGCGACGTGGTGTTCCCGGCTCGAGGTGCCCAGCAGGCAGCGCAGAAGGAAGCACAGCCCAAGGCAGCACAGCCCAAGGCCGAACGACCAATTGCCGAGCCGCAGCAGTCGCCTGACGACAGCTCAGCCCCAACCAGCGAAGCACAGCAAGACAGCAGAGGCGGAGATCGCGACGACCGTCGGCGCCGCCGTGGCCGCGGGCGAAATCGCCGCGAGCGCGACGAGGGCGTTCCCCCTGCGGACCGCGCAGAGAGCCCAGAGTCCTACGACAACCCCTTCGCGCCCGAGCAAAAGGACTCGGATCGCCCAGCGCCGCGGTCGGACGCGGCATCGCAGCCCAGCGCAGACGCAAGCGAAGCGCCCGGGATGGACGAACTCGGCGAAGGCTTTGGCGACATCCCCCACGACGACGCAGAAGCCGAACTCGGCAGCGCGTCGGCAGAGGCGGGCACGTTCCCGTCATTCCGCGATGGGCGTCGCCGTCGTCGTCGCCGCGGTCGCCGCGGCCGCGAGGACGACCGCACGGACTCGAGAGCTCAAAACCCGACGGAGCAGTTCCCGAGAGGGCAAACCGACGAAGTGCGGCAACAGCAGCCGAGTCGGCCGTATCCGCAGGATCCCGCGGCGCCGCAGCAGCCGAATTGGCGCGAGGACCGTCCGCGGCGCGAAGGCCACGACCGGGGTCGCGACGAACGGCATCGCAACGATTCGTTCGAACGCGACGAAGACCGCGCTCCAAGGACCCAGCGTCGCCCGCACTCGGAATTCAAGCCGGCGACTCCTCCGCCTCAGGCACCGGCCGCGCGCCGCATCGCGATCCTGCTCGATCTCCCGGGGCTGCAGCGTGAGGCGCAGGAACTCGGCGCCGAGCTCGCGTTCCGAAAGCTGCGCGCAGCAATCGCCGGCCACGACGAAGTCGTGCACGCGGTGTGCTACACGCCGCACGATCTCTCGGAGACCGCGCGCAAGCTGCTGCTCGCGACCGGCTTCACGCTGGAAGAATCTGCAGACGCCGCGAGCGCCAGCAACGACATCGTCCAACGTGCTTCGCAGAGCGACTGGCATGTGGACGCGATCGTGATCGCCGGAGCCCCTGGGCTCGTCGCTCGAATCGCTCGCCCCGAAGGCGCTGCGATCGAGGCCGCAGACTTCGCTGGCACCGACCGGACCAGCGAACCGACCCGCGTGCTCGGCCGGAACTGCCTCTTCGTGCCGTGAACAGGGGCGCACTCCGGGACTCCCTAGGTCGCCGCGATCACGTAACCCGTGCGCGGCGGCCGATAAACGGACCGATGCGCCTTTCCTTGTTTGCCATTCCGGCTGCGGTCCTCGTGCTCTCCAACCTGACCGCACAGGCTCCGGCACAGAAGCCGGTGGCTGCGCAGCCAGCGGCCGAGACCAAGCCCAAGTCCGAGCCAGTGGTCGTGCGCGAGTATGACGAGACGCGCAGCACGGCGCTGTTCACGGCCTGCGACTCCAACGGCGACGACCGCATCGACGTCTTCGAGGCTCGCGCGGCGTTCGAGAGCGTTGGCGCGCCGAACGAGATCCAGTGGTTCCGCCGCCTCGACCAGGACCGCGACGGATTCCTCGAGTGGCCTGAGTTCGACCGGTTCTACCGGGACCTGATCAAGAGCGGCAACGCGCTGCAGCTCACGCTTAGCCGCAACCTGCAGTCGTCGGCCGACGTCGCCGTGCCGCTCGCCAACCAACCTCTGCGCGAGACGATCCGCCTGTTCGACAAGGATCAGGACAAGTCGCTCGATCGCACAGAAGCGACGGCAATGCTGCGCACGATCGGCGCGCCGCCGCAAGCGCTCTCCATGCTGACGCTGCTCGACAAGGACCGCGACGGCAAGCTCAGCGAGGCCGACCTCGCGCCGCACTGGGAGGCACTGCGTGCGAGCGCCACTGCCGCGCAGGCAAAGAGCGCGCAGCAGAGCGATACGGACGCGATGCTCGCAGCGCTCGACCTCGACGCCAACGGCTCCGTCAGTCTGGGCGAACTCGCGCGCTCGCTGCGCCGCGTCGATCCGCAGATGGAACGCTGGGCGCCACAGATCCTGCAGGCGGCCGATGCCAACAAGGACGGAGTCCTGCAAGCCGCGGAGTTGCCGGCGCTGAAGAAGGAGCCTTCGCAGGGCATGGTCGAACGTAGCGCGCGGCGATAAATCCTTGCGGCGTGAGCCGCAGGACCCCTCGTCACTCTCCGTTCCACCACTTCGCCAGCCCGCTGCTAGCAGCGCTGGCATTCGCAGTTGGCGCCTTTGCGCAAGCGCCCGCCCCCACTGCGACCGCTGCGACGACGGCACAACAAACCGCCGATGCCGATCGCACCGTCGCGGCAGCGCTGACGGACAAGGCGCGAGGCCGCGACCGGGACGCGGCGGAGAAGTTTGCGACTGCAGCGCTGCTCTACGCTCAGGCCCAAGACCTGACGGTCTCGCATCGCATTGCCGCCGAGGGCGCAGCCGAGATGGCGCTCTACGTCGCCGACCGGCTCGCGCGAGGCCACGGGCTCGAGCGGCGCATCGAACCGCTGCTGCAGAGTTCGCTCGCGCTGCGGGATCCGTCGTTCACAGACCAGATCCGCCTCGCGCTGCTCACGAGCCACACCGTGGCCGGCGATCTCGCCAACGCGGATGCGCAAGCGAACGCACTCGGCTACGTGCACGATGTCTGGATCTGCGGCCCGTTCGACAACGATCGTGGATCTGCATTCTCGCGCGAACTGCCACCCGAGCAGGGCTTCGATCGCGGCGCGGCGTTTCCAGGCAAGCTGCGCCCGGTGTCGTGGCGCCGCATGGATGGCATGAACCCGCGCGGTCCGCTGCCACTGAGCAACGTGCTGCGTCCTTCGGAGCAAGTGGCGTGCGTGCTCGCGTTCTGCATCGAATCGAAGTCGGACACGCATGCGGCGCTGCACCTCGGCACCGCCGGCAGCTTCGAAGTGCGCTGCAATGGAGCATCCATCGGCAAGCGTGATGTCGACCGCCGCTACAGCGCGGACCAAGACGTCGTCGTCCTGCCGCTGCGCGCCGGCAAGAACCTCGTGCACGTGAAGGCGTGCCATCAAGAGAGCGGCCCGTTCACGGTCTCCTTCCGCGTGAGTCGACTCGAGGGCGGACTCGACGCAAACCTCGCGACGACGGGCGATCCCGCGGCGATGGACCAAGCGGCGACGACCGCCGCACTTCCGCTGGATGCCACGAAGCAAGCGGCGCAAGGCGCGCGCTCGCTGCTGACCGCGGAGGAAGCGAAGGGCATGGATGCGCTGTGGCTCTCGATGCTGTGGCGCCACCGCTCGGCGGACCCCGAGAACGCGCGCCGCGACCACCGCTTTGCGCAAGCCGCCGTCCGCGACCTGCCCGAACTGACGCAAGCGCGCATGCTGCTCGCCGCGACGCGCGTGCGCAATGCGAAGAGCAGCGCCGAACTCGACGAGAATGAGCGCCGCGCCGATTACGAAGCGATCCTGAAGCAGGATCCGCAGCACGTCGAAGCGTTGTCCTTGCTCGGCCAATTGGTCCTCAGTGGCACGAACATGGCGCGCACGGCGCGCGAACTCGCCGAGCGCGGATTGGCGATCGCCGAGAACCATGAGCCGTCGATCCAGCTGCTCGCAGCAGCCGAGTCCGCGCTCGATCTCGATCCGATCGCCCAGCGTCGCATGCGCGCGGCAAGCGCGCGGCCCGACGCATCGATCGACATGCTGCGCGCAGCGATGCCGTCGGTCTCCGACGGCGGCACAGCGACTCGCGACCAAGGGATCGCGCACATGCGTCGCATCACCGACCACAGCGGTGACGAGCGCGACTTCACGATCGCGGCCGAACGGATGCTGACCTCCGGCGACCGCAATGGCGCGGAGCGCATGCTCGACGCAGCGCTGAAAACGGTCCCCACCTTCCGCCGCGCGCACGAAATGCGAGCACAACTCGCCGAAGCCGATGGCGACTTCGATGGCGCGATCGCGCGCTGGGCCGCGTGGCTGCAGATGTGCCCCGACGACGACGATGCGCATGCGAGCCAAGCGCGGCTGCACGGCCTCGCCGGCCGCAAGGATGACCAGATCGAAGCGCTGCGCGCCGCGATCGAATGCAATCCCAACCGCCGCGACGACCAGCGCTACCTCGAGTTCCTCGCCGCGGAGACGGTGCCGTTCCATGCAGCGTGGGAGATCGACGCCACAGAACTGCGCAAGGTCGCGACGCCTGCGGAAGCCACCGCCAACAACGATGGCTTGTTCCACGTGCTGCGTCAGCGCGTCGTGCAAGCGCACAAGAACGGCACCACGAGCGAATACTGGCACCAGTGCATTCGCGTGCTCAGCGAGTCCGGCGTGCGCGCACTGTCGTCGTATCGCTTGCCCTACTACCCGGGCGAGCAGCGCGCGCGCATGTTGGCGTGCGTCGTGCACAAGACAGACGGCACGAAGGAAGAGCCGCGGCTACGCGGATCGGCCGTGGCGCTGCCATCGCTGCGACCAGGTGATGTCGTCGAGTTGAAGGGCCGCATCGACGACCTCGCGCCGAGTTTCTTCGGCGAGTACTTCGGCTTGCAGCACTTCCTCGCAAGCGATGATGGCTCGGCGCTGCACCGCTCGGACCTCGTCGTCATCACCGAGCCCGGCCGCGACTATCGCTGGCAGCGCATCCACGGCGCGCCGGAGCCTGCCATCACGACGATCGCAGACGGCTCGACGGCCTACGCGTTCTCGATGACGGGCATCGAGCGCATGAAGCCCGAGCCAGGGCAACCGTCTGCCAAGGAACGTGCGCCGCTCGTTCGCTTCACGACGTTCCGCGACTGGGACCACTTCGCCGCCTGGTGGTGGAACCTCATCAAGGGCCAGCTCGAAACGACGCCCGCGATGAAGCAGAAGGTGCAAGAACTCACCGCGCGCTGCACGACGCAAGAGCAGCGCATCGCCGCGATCTACCACTTTGTCGCGACCGACATTCGCTACGAGGCGTGGGAGTTCGGCGTGCACGGCTACAAGCCGTATTCGACGTCGGTGATTTTCGAACGACGCCACGGCGACTGCAAAGACAAGGCCTTGCTGCTCTGCGCGCTGTTGTCCGAAGTCGGCGTCACCGCGCACCCGGTCGTGATCTTCGCCGACGACATGCGCAGCAAGGACGACCTCGAGCTCGCGATCATCCAGCACTTCAACCACGTGATCGCATACATGCCTGCGCAAGACGGCAGGCCCGCGATGTTCCTCGACGGAACGGCGACGCTGCATCCGGTCGGCACGCTGCCGGAGATGGATCAGGGCGCGAAGGTGATCGTCGTCGACAACGGCAAGGCGCTCGTCCGCGACGTTCCGTGGACCACGCCGGAGCAGAACGACGACCGCATTCGCTGGGACATCGAGCTCCGCGACGGCGACCTGCGCGGCGCGCAGACGGAAGCGCCGACGGGCAACGCTGCGGTCCGACTGCGCACCGAGCTCGCGGCCGAGCCGACGCGCAGGAAGGAGAAGCTGGAGCGCGTGCTCGTGTCGCGCTTTGGCTCCGTGCAAATCGGCGAAGTCGAAGCGAGCGAGCCGCTCGACATGAGCGCACCCGTGCGCATGTCGACCTCGTTCGTTCCCAAGGAACTCGGCTCGAAGAACGGCGCAGAGTGGCAGCTGCCGTCGACGTTTGCAGATGAGCCGTTGGCGCAGATCGTCACCGAGCCCGAGCGCACCACGCCGCTATTGCTCGGCGTCCCGCGCGGTGACACGCGCAGCGTCGCCTATCGGCTGCCGCCTGGATTCCGGCCGATGACGCTGCCCGCAGCCGTTCTTGAGGAAGGACCGTTCGGCTCGTTCTCGATGCGCTGGCGCATCGAAGGCGACTCGATCGTCGTCGACCGCACGCTCGCGCTGCGCACCCCGCGCGTCGAACCCAAGGACTACCCTGCGTTCCGCGACTTCATCACATCCATGCGCGCTGCCGATTCGCAGCGCATCGTCTTGCAGAAGGAGAGCCGCTGATGCGCGCCCACGCTTCGTTCCGCGCAGTTGCGTCGCTGCTCGCGCTCGCCGTTCTCGCGCAGCGCGTCACGGCCCAAGACCCCGAGCTGCCGCTCGCTCGCACGCTGATCCAGTCGTTGGCGCCCGCGCGCGATGACGCCGATGCGCGATGTGAAGCGCTGTTGCGCGCAGCGCTCGCAGCCCCGCGCTCCGCAGCATCGCAGGCGCTGATCGCCGCGACGCAGACCTCCATCTTCGACGTGGCAGATGGCGCGAAGCTGCTCGCACTGATCGAGAACGAGCGCTCGGCGCTGCGTTCTGCGCACGGCATCCTGCAAATGGAGGCCAACGGCCTGCGCAACGTGCTGCGACAGCGCAGCGGACTGCCGCCCGAGAACGACGGTGGCGAAGGCTTCGCGCGCAGCATCGCCGTGATCGGCCCGTTCGGCGACGCCGGCAGTCGGTTCTTGCGCGTGCCCTTCCCGCCCGATGCAGGCTTCCCCACGATGGATGCCGAGTTGCCGGGTCGATTCGGCCCGGTGCGCGTGCGCGTGTTGGAGCGCGAGGACCTCGGCGCCGGCTTCCGATTGCCTTCCGACGGCCCGAACTCCACCGGTTCGCATTACGTGCTCTGGCGCGTCGAGTTGACGGACGCGGCAGAAGGCTTCCTCGAAGTCCGCTGCGACTCCCCCATCCTCGCGCGCGTCGATGGCTACGAAGTCGGCATCCACCAGTCTGAGGACGGCAACCGTCGCAGCGCGAACTGGCACTGGTTCCCCGTTCGCTTGCAGAAGGGCGAGCACGAGATCGTGCTGCAGACCGGCGATGCGAGCGCGCGCGAGTTGTTCATGCGACTCTGCGACGGCAACGGCCTCGCCTTGCCGCAAGCGAAGGAGATCGCAGCCTCTCTGCCGCGCGGCACGCCCGCACAGAGCAACCCGCGCAGCGATGCAGAGTTCCGCATGAGCTGGTCGTTGTTCCGCGACGCAGCCGAGCAAGCGAGCGGCGACGATCGCGCGGCGCTGCGCATCGCCGCCGCGTTCGAAGCTCGCCGCCTCCACCGCAACGACGACGCGTTGCGCCTCTTGCTGCAACTGCAACAAGAGCCGCCGACCGATCCGACCTCGATGCTGGCGCTCGCGGAGATGTGGGCGAAGACCCAGGAGTTCCCCGACGAGATGCGCAGCGCACGCGAGCGCGAGCTGCAGAACGACGCGATCGGGCAACTGCCGGAGCAACACGCGACTGCATTGCTCGCGCGCATGAAGAAGCTCGAAGACCAGGACCAGCGCGAAGCGGCGCTGCGACTGCTGCGCAAGGAGATCGACGAGAAGCGCGCTGGCTCGAAGATCTTCGAGGCGTGTGACTCGCTGCTGCGCGCCCTTCGCTTCAGTTCGGAGATGCCGGCGCTTCACGAACAGTGGCGTGCAGCGTGCCCAGGCGACGTCACCCCGCGCATGGCGCTCGCAGATCGCATGACGGATCTCGGCGCGGCGGACAAGGCGCTCTCGCTGTTCGAGGACGCGCTCTCGATCAACCCGTCCAACACGTGGATCGCACGCCGAGTCGTGGAGCGATCCATCGCGCTCGGCCGCCCCGAAGTCGGCAAACGCGCGCTGGCTCGAGCGGTTGCCGCGTCAGCCAATCCAAGCCTTGTTCGCGAGTTCGCCGAGTTGCGCATGTTGCTCGCGCAAGCAGAGGGCGACACACAAGCGCGCGAAGCCGCGATCGCAGAGATGGAGAAGGCCCCGCGCCCCATCGCTTCGTGGCACCACAACCTCGCAGAGATGCGCATCGAGCAGGGCGATGACCAGGCGGCGCTCCGATCCATCGAGGCAAGCCTCGAGCTCGATCCCGACCAGCCAAAGCTACGTCGCCTGCGCCACGCGCTCGGCGGCCCGGCTGCGGAAGGCGAGGACTTCGCGCGCTTCCGCCGTGACGGCGACGCTGCGATCGCAGCGTTCAAGAAGGGCAAGAACGAAGAGGGCGCATCGACGAGCTTGTTGATCGACCAGCGCATCGTCGAGTTGCGACCCGATGGCTCGACGCTCGTGGAGATCCACGAACTGCGCTCCGTCAACGACCTGCAGGGAGTCGAGGCGCTCAACAACGCCGAGCCCGCTGCGCGCGCCGACGAACTGTTGCTCGTGCGCACCGTGGGCAAGGACGGCAAGACCTACGTGCCCACGCGCGTCGAGGGCAACTTCTCGATGCCGCGCCTCGAGCCAGGCGCATTCGTCGAGTGGCGCTATCGCGACACCACGAGCTCCGTTGGCGCGGAAGCGCTTGCCCTCGACAACTTCCTGTTCGCGTCGCAGCAAGAGGCCCTCTACTGCAGCGAGTGGATCCTCATCACGCACAAGGGATCCCGCGGCGAACTGCGCACGCGCAACCTCGATTGCGAACGCGAGACGATTGCGCTCGACGGCGACCGCACGGCGACGATCCTGCGCCGCACGAATGTCGCGCGACTGCCGCAGGAGACCGCGACGCCGCCAAGCGAGAGCATCCTGCCGATGGCTGGGTACGGCGAGGACGCCGACGCGTGGGGCGAACTGCGCGACCAGCGCGCCAACTTCCTTGCGCGCACGCACACGACGCCAGTGGTCTTGGACTTCGCGAACGAACTGCTGAAGGACGCTGCGACCGACGAGCAACGCATCCAGATGGCATGGGACTTCTGCCAGAAGGAGATCGGCGACGGCGAAGCAAGCAACGCGACGGAGATCCTGCTGCGCAAGAAGGGCAACCGCTTCTTGCTCGCCACCGGTCTGCTGCGCGCAGTCGGCGTGAAGATGGATGCGTGCGTTTGCGAGACCGCGCGCGCGGAGTTGCGCGGCGAAGGCACGCCGCTGTTCGCCGACGGCCCCGCAGCTCGAGTGCCGACGGCAAGGCTGTTGCCGCGCGATGGCACGCCCGTGTGGTTGTTCGCGGACACGCCGCGCTACTGGCCGCTCGGAGCAGTGCCCGCGCATCGCGGCTCTGCGCGCGCATTCGTGCTCCACGACAGCAGCTATGAACTCGTGCGATTGCCCGCGCCCGATGCGGCGGTGCAAGACCTCGAGATCGAAGGCGAGTGCGCGTTTGAGAAGAGCACGACGAAGCTGCGCGCCACGGTGCACTTGCACGGCCAACCTGGGTTCAGCGTCGCGGAGCAGATCCGCAAGGCGCCCGCCGACCGTCAGCAACTCGCGGCGCGCCAGATCGCGCAGCAGTTCCTCCAAGGGTGGCGCATGCGCAACGCTGCGTGCCAAGGGCTCGAGCCTCCTGGCCAAGAGCTGAAGCTCGAGGTCGAAGCGACGGGGCCTGCGGCGCAAGCGTCGGGCGAAGGGCGCGCACTCGCCGCGCTGCCGATCCCGAAGATGGCGATGCGCGCGAGCTTTGGCGACCGCGACGAACGGCAACTGCCGCTGCAGATCGACACCGACCTGCTGTTCTTGCATCGCATCCGCATGAGCCCAGGAGCAGGCCGCCGCTTCGGCGTGCTGCCACCGCCTGCGGTGTTCACGTTCGGCCCGCTCGACTACCAACTGACGATGACTCGCGACGGCGACGGCGCGATGCTCATCCGCTCGGTGCGGCTGCGACCGGGAGTCGTCGAGCCCGCGTTGTATGCCGACTGGATTCGCCTGCTCATGGCGATCGATCAGAGAGAAGAGCAACGGATCGAGATCCTCGACGCGAGAAGCGCCGAGCCCGCGCCGAAGTGAACCATCTGGCGCACCTCGCGCTTTCGCCCGCCGATCCGCACTGGCGGATCGGCGCGCTGCTCGGTGACTTCGTGCGAGGCCAAGACCTCACCGCGCATCCCGAGGGAGTCCGCCGCGGGATCGAATTGCACCGCGCGATCGATGCGTTCACCGACGCGCACGCGACGTTCCAAGCGAGCCGTCGCCGGATCGACGGCCCGCTCCGCCGATTCTCTGGCGTGCTCGTGGATGTGTTCTACGACCACTTCCTGCTGCAGCGCTGGACCGAGCTGAAGCCTGGGCTGAGGCACGATCGCTTTGCCGCGGAGGTCTACGCGCTGCTGAGACAGCAACGCCCGCTTCTGCACGGCGCGATCCACACGCATCTCGATCGCATGATCGAGAACCGCTGGCTCGAGAAGGCGAGCGACGTCGA